>DAHXMQ010000190.1 GCA_027371625.1 Candidatus Methanoperedentaceae archaeon
TCACTCCTGTTTTTACTGCTATGTCCTTTACCTGGGAACAAATCCCGTCAAGAGTAACGGGACTAGTCCCTGATAAGCGTATTCTTGCTTTCTGCATAATTACAGCGCAGGTTGCAGGCACAATCACAGCCATACTCAAGAAGCTTGACCCCAAGACAGGTCAGGTGGCACAGGAGAACCCTGATTTCATCAAAGCCGGCGATGCTGCAATCGTTACCATAAAACCGACCAAGCCGCTGTGCATTGAAAAGGTCAAGGAGATTCCGCAGCTTGGGCGCTTTGCTATAAGGGATATGGGAATGACCATTGCGGCAGGCATGGTTCAGGACATTAAGCCGCGCCTGTAATTATGCAGAAAGCAAGAATACGCTTATCAGGGACTAGTCCCGTTACTCTTGACGGGATTTGTTCCCAGGTAAAGGACATAGCAGTAAAAACAGGAGTGAGCATCTCAGGTCCTGTTCCACTTCCCACAAAGAAATTAATGGTGCCGTGCAGGAAAAGCCCTGATGGCGAGGGGAGTGCAACATGGGATCACTGGGAGATGCGTGTGCATAAAAGGCTCATAGACCTCGATGCGGATGAGCGGGCACTTCGGCAATTGATGCGCATACAGGTGCCAAAGGATATAAGCATCGAGATTGTCCTGACTACTTAAGCAATTTTGTATTTTTTTAACTTGTCAGATGAAATGCAATTTTCTCTGACTATATTTTCATTACCATAATGATGATAAGTCTTATTTATATTGAAAACCAAGTCTGACCTGTGAAAAGCGAATCCGCCCAGATAACCATAGACTACATCGCAGGCATAGGGATATTCCTCCTTGCTGTTTTTTTTGTATTCCAGTTTGTATCAGGCTTATTCATACCCTTCCAGTCAGGCTCGGATAAAGACACGGTTGCTGCGGACAGGGCAAGCACTGTACTGGTTGAGCAGATGCTCCATGCCGATAGCTCAGGGGCGCTGAATGTCATAGACCAGGGCAAGCTGTATTACTTCAATAATACACAGATGAACAGTCAGAACTACCAGAACACAACCATTCAACTCGGGCTATTTATCAAAGAGACTGTTTTTGACCTGAATGTGTCGGTTGCGTATCTGAATGGCACTATTATGAACCAAAGCGGTCCTGCGCTCCCTGACAATACAGATACTGCGCAGACCAAGCGTCTGGTATTGATTATAAACTCCTCGACAGGTTACAATCAAAATGCTATTCTTTCGGTGAGTGTGTGGTAATGTTTGAAAATTCAGTCTATTATTTAAAATCAAAATGCTTCACAGAATTTTCAAAAGACGAGAAAGCCCAGATGCATACGCTTGAGGGCGTGGCAGCAGCCACAATAATGCTTATTGTTATAGTATATGCCATAGATGCAACCTCAATGACACCGCTTACTTCATCGACTGCGAATGTGCATGCAGAGACCGAGCTTCAGGCGCTCGGGCAGGATATTCTAAGTGCGCTGGATGATGTGGAGCCGGGTTATACCGGGAATTCGCAACTGAAAAATGATGTGCTGAACTGGAATGGCAGTGAATATATCTGGAACGGAACAGTGTTCCAGGCGCTGACCATCAATGGTACAACCAATCCGCTTGATAAGCTAAACAACAACCTGACAGCAATCCTGAATGCCACCCTTGTACCACAGGGTATAGCACATAATGTGGATATTGTTTTTATTGATAATTCTACTCTTTATCCTGACACCTATAAAATGATATACAACGGCAACCCATCGGACAACGCCGTCATAGTTTCCAGGAAGATTGTGTTGTATAACAGCGACTGCAGTATCCTAAATCAAAACAGCCCGATTTTTATTTATGGAAATGATATCGACCCATCTACCAATCTGTGTAATATTGTCGAGGTCAGGCTCACTCTATGGAGGATGTGATGGGATTAATAGATAACCGGGATGCACAGTTTATGCTGCTGGCAGGCTTTATTATAGCTCTCGGAATTGTGATTACCACTGTTTTGCTCAACAACATCATATTCCAGGCGAATATGGCTGGTGAGGCGGGCAGCGACCCTTCGAAATATGAGATAGTGAACCTCATGGCGATTACCTCAGATGATACGAAAAGCGCATACAGGAGTGCAATTACACAAGCCGGGGGAAACAATGCGCAGATTGCCTATTTCAACAACCAGACCTTAGATTTCAGCGCCAATCTCACGAAGATTTATGCGTTGCACGGGGAAGCGGTGAACATGACATGGGATGTGAGCAACTGGAATAATAACATCTATCCTAATTTCACAAAGAACGGAATGGCAGGCGGCATAGCAAACTGGACTATAATTCAGAATGTGAACAGCAGTAATATTACCGTGAATGTCACTGGAGGTTCATTCAATATAAATATAACAAATGGAACTACAAGCTATACTTATAATTTGGTTTGTTCTAATTGCGTATATAACATTAATGGCACGAATATATCATCTCATATCAAAAATAACTATTCTATTATTTTTATAAATGGTGCAAATGCATACGGCAATTATAGTATCAATGGTACAGCTTCTGGACGCAACTTCCTCTTCGACCGAGATTACATCCTGAACGTAACAATAAAGTTTTCAACAAGCAGGGTGCGCGCCATTATCACAATTCCCGTATCTGTGCCGTGGTGATTCTATGAGCTTTGAGAAGATAGAACCGCAGGTAAAACGCAGATTCATTCAAAATGAGGATGCGGTATCCATCTCACTTGGTGCCATACTGACGTTCTCCATTTCCGTGCTGGTTTTCGTTGCTGTTATCCTTACTTTTTATACACTTTCGAATAGTTCAGAAAAAACAGCAATGCAGGGAAGCTTTGATATTCTCGGAAGCGAGGTGGCGTTCAAGGTGACCATAGTGGATACGCTAGTAAACATAAGCAGCAATCCCAACGGCGCCTACGGTGGCACGGTAAACAAACTTGAATACGAATTCTCGGTTCCCGCTTCCATAGCGAACGAGGACTATTCAGTCAATATGACCAATTCCACAAAACAGGTGATAATACAGGCGGATAACGGCGCAATATCCTGGATTCCTTTCAATACCTCAACCAACATCATGCAGGCGACGGTTTATAGCAACGCTCAGTATTATAAATTTAATTACAGCAATAATAATATTACAATCGTGGGGGAATGAGAATGATAAAACCTCTTTTATCTGAAGATGCAGTCTCCGAAGTGGTGGACTATGTCACAATCCTTGGAATCCTCGTGATATCCATAGGCATCATAGGGGTTGCAGGCTATCCAATGGTGAAGAATGCGCAGGAGGCAAATTACATAGAGAACACAAAGCAGAGCTTTATTGTTTTGGCTGATAACGTCAATAAAGTGGTGCTCGGGCAGGCACCTTCCCAGAACGTGGAGCTGAAGCTGTACGGAGGAACGCTGAGCGCTAACGGCAGCAGCACAATTACTGTCAATTTCACAATATATAATCAATCCAATAACCCCCCCTATGATAATATAACAATCTACCAGCAGATGCGCAGTATTGAAAGCACTGTGGGAGATACCGTAATTGCGTATCAGGGGACAGGCGTGTGGGCAAGGTATCCAAATGGTTACACGCTTATGGTCTCCAAGCCCCTCATTGCCAACCTGAGCAATATGCTCGTGATACCTGCTGTGTATATTAGCGGAACTGATTCCGTTGGGGGAAGCGGTATGAGCAGGGTTGTAGTGGATGGTGTGCCTGGTATTATTTTTTATAAAAATGCGAGTAACATCACAGTAACGGTCAATAGCAGTTATACAGGCAATTACAACACAGGCGGTTGGGCGAACTATTTAAACAAGACAATGTTATGGACTATCCCCATACCGGGCAGTTGCACACCGAGTAGTTGCACAGTGCAATTTCCCAGAAATAACACTGATGTGTATATACTGAATATCCAGCTTAACACGAGGATCTTATGAGATTTATAAAATCCAAAATTGCTGAAGCAGAACTTGTAGGTGAGATCATTATACTCGGCATAACTCTCACTGGAATAAGCATGATAGCCCTGTACGGCGTGCCTACGATTCTTGGTTTGCAGGATATGTCGAATCTCAGGAATGCTGAACAGACGTTTGCGGTGTTCGACTCCCGCGCAAGCAGGACAGTTCTTGGGAGTTCACCAATACAGATAACGGATATCAGTCTGGGCGGCGGCACTCTGACGGTTGTGCCCAACAGTACAAACAGCCTGAGTTATATCGCAATAAGAGACAAGAATAATACGTTCAATTTCACAGTACCGATGGGAAAGGTGGAATATCAGCTTGGAAGCAGGATAGTGGCATTCGAGGGCGGCGGCGTGTGGTCAGAATATCCCTCAGGCACAATACTGCTTTCCCGCCCAGAGTTTAATTATAACGGCTGGACGCTGACGCTTCCTGTATTCAATATCAGCGGGAATGCCTCAATGGGTGGGAAAGGCACTGCAATAGTTTCGATCATGAAGAATCCTCCCTTAGTAGTATTTCCCAATACTTCCCGTCCAGGCTGGATTAACAGGACAAATCCTGTGAACTATACGGTTGTCGGAACAGTATTTGTAAATATTACGAGCGATTTCTATGACGCATGGGCTAACTATATCGGAACTGTGAGTTCGGTCAACGTCGTTTCGGAAGATGCAAAAAACCATACTGTAGGCATAGTACTTACGGTTTATCCTCCGTATATAGGAAAAATGAATAGCTATATAAGCGACCCTATCGTTTTCAGGGGGCTTGACCCCACCAACTCAACGCCGCTTGATAATTTTAGCTTCAGGATATACAGTTCTAACTTTAATAGCTTTGATTGGGAGATTGCAGCACAATCCGGAAACAGGCGATTGATATACGAGCTACAGGGAAATAAGACTTATGTGAATCTCTATATCGGCTATGAGGATGATGGTTCAGGCTACGAAAACCCAGCCGAGACATGGGACGGTGCTGCCTTTCCCATACAGGGAACGAATCCAAATCAATATATTGACGTGGATTTATTGAACACGAGCATTAACGAGACATACGAAAAGACTAAAAACGATGTAGGAAATAATAATGGTAAAGGCTGTGTTAAGAAGATCGAAAGTGATGATTTTAACAAAACAGGTTTTTCATGGACTGATCGCATAGTCAATACAACTCCTCCCTACAATCAGCAAAGCCTTTACAATATCACCCAGCACTATATTCAAATAATGTCGCAGAACGGCGACATCTCTTTTGGTCAATGCACTAATGGTGGCAATGGTCCTGTAAGTGGCTCCACCATGTACATCAACTACTACGCCCCCGCAGGGCTGACCTTCCTCGATGTCACGGACAATAAAGCGGATGTGAGCATAAGCTGAACCTGAGTCGTAGAAAGAATAATAAAGGCAGATGTTTATAATTACATTGGTAATATGACAAACGTAGTAATTAAAAAGGGTGGACTAATCGAGCTTCCCAAAGCTTTGATGTCTCAACTTGGATTAACTGCCGGTAAAAAAGTGGCTCTAAGCATCAGGGATAAAGAACTTCTGATAAAACCAGTGGAAAACATAACCGAAAGAATTACAGATTCCATAAAACTTGAAGATAAAAAACTAATCGAAGAAATTGTAGAGACCGAGGAATGGATGTGAAAAATCCATTGGGCACACTGCCCCGGGGGTCTAAAATTTTCATCGATGCCAACATATTTCTTTACAGCATTTTTGGGCACCCAACGTTAAAGCCACAGTGCAAAGAGTTCTTGCTCAAGATAGAAAATGAAATATACGAATCTATTGTCTCAAGCCTATCAATGACATGGAGAGATTACACAGACATAAAGAAATATCCAATCGCTACTCTTTGCATCGATGAAAATATAATGGATATGGCGGTTGAAATCTCTAAAAAATACGGACTTTTAATATCGGATTCAGTACATGTCGCCGTAATGAACAGCAATAGTATCATAAACATAGCCTCCAATGATGCTGATTTTGAGAGAGTTAAGGGAATTAAAGTATGGAGCCCCTAATTCATGAAGATGCATTAATAATAATCACTGTGAGCATAAGCTGAAACTTTCGTTATCCCTCCATCAACTTTTTATACTCTCGTTGCTAATTCTATCAATAATAAGAGGTTAATATATTGACAACAGTTACTGTAAATTTCAAGGGCACGCAGGAGAAAATTCTTAAAGAGATGGTAGGTTTAGGAATCGTCAAGACCAAAGCTGAAGCCCTTCGGCTGGCACTTATGAACTTCGCCCTTACTACTGGAATTCTATCAAAAGAGAAAATCCTTTCGGATATACACAAACGAGCAAAATCTATTCAGGTAAGTGAGGTTGATGTTCTATTAAAGAAAAGGACTTAGAACATCTGGCAACGGCTCGCTCTCTGGGAATATTATGAGTTCGTATATTGAAAATGAAGTTCTGGCAGAATTTAGATATATTGCCAAGCCATTGATAAACTCGGTGTGAAATACCAGTTAACGCCTATGGGCACTGTGCTTGAAGTGGCATCCATCGACGATGCTTTTAGTGCAGTAAAAGCAGCCCACGAGGTGCTTGTCAAAAGCGGTGTAAAAAGGGTGGTAACACATCTTACCATCGATGACAGAAGAGACAATCCGAAAGGAATGATGGAGAAAATGGAAGCTGTAAAACGGAAGCTTTAGAACCATTTCTTGGTTATTTCCTCAAAATTTATGCTCATGCCATCGTATGCAGCCCTGACATCCACGCCTGTTTTTTCTGAAATGTTCCTTGCCTGAAGCTCAGGGGAGGATTTCAATACCTGTAAGCCAAAATGTGTCAGTATGGCAAGCTTCGGCTTTATCTCATTGATCAATGTCGCTGCATCATCCATATTGAGATGGCGGATTCTCTTATCAGTCTTCATCCTCACCACGTTAATTATCAGGAAATCAACACCCCTGTAAGTCCCAGCAAGTTCAGGGAAATATTCAGTGTCAGGTATGTAGCCGAGTTTTCCTGAGCCGAATTTGTAGATCATCCCGTATGTCTCAACAGGGTGCATATGCTGTATCGGGAAATCGATTTTGACGCTTCCAAGCGCTATTTCCATATCCTTTTTTATTTCCGTTATCTCAACAAAAGGTCTTACGTACTGGAGCACCACAGGGTCTGAATTCAGGCAATCGGACGGGACAATCAGCCTTCCACGGGGCTGGAAACCTCCCATGGTCATCGCTTCTATCATGACATTGACGTCGTTGGAATGGTCGATATGCCTGTGGGAGAGTACAATGGCATCAAGGTTTCTCGGCTTGAGGCGAAGCTGGTGAACCATGACGAGCGAACCTGGACCAGGGTCCTGCAACATATTCACCTCGTTTAGTTTGAGCCAGAAGCCCCCGCTCCTGCGCAACTGGTTGAGCACCACCATCCTTCCGCCACCAGTTCCAAGGAAAGTTACACTCGACACATATCATTAAAATGCAGAACTTATACAAAAAAATATCTCCGATGGATTCGTGGTAATGGTTGTGAGAGAATTCAGAAAACTCGTTACAGTTGATGAGGCAAAGAGCGTAATCCGGAGCCTCAAAGTCGATACACGTATAACCGAGGTTGAGCTTGAGAACGCTATGGGATGCGCTCTTGCGGAGGATGTCGTTTCTTCGGTGGATGTGCCTCCTTTTAACAGGGCTTCGATGGATGGCTATGCGGTTTGTGCCGCAGATACCTATGCAGCGAGGGAGGATAGAACTGTACAGCTTGCCCTGGCTGGTTCGATAGCGGCTGGAATAAATCCTGAGCTTCGCATAAAGAGAGGCGAAGCTTGCGAGATCGCAACGGGCGCAGTAATGCCTGAAGGGGCTGATGCTGTGGTGATGGTTGAATACACAAGCGTTGACAAAGAGCTTCATGTCAGGCGTCCCGTATCAATCAATGAAAACGTAATGTCAGCAGGCTCCGACATTATGATAGGGGAGAGGGTTTTGAAAAAGGGGACGCTTCTCGCTTCGCGAGAAATAGGTGTTCTCGCAGCCATCGGCAAAAGAAAGGTCAATATTTATGGATTGAATGTCG
>DAHXMQ010000222.1 GCA_027371625.1 Candidatus Methanoperedentaceae archaeon
TTGTAAGTTTTTATCTGTGAATTCAAACAATTTAAGAGAGGAAGTTTATGGCAAGTAAGTTATTCAGGCAGATATTGATTGCTACGGATGGATCAGGATATACAAAAAGAGCTGTGGATTACGGGATAGATCTTGCAGGTAATACAGGAGCAAAATTATATGCCATTTACGTCATCGATACCGGGGCTTATGGTTCAATCCCTCTGTCCCAGCCGATGGAATATGCATATTCTCTTTTAAGACAGGAGGGTGATGCTGCCATAGAATATGTGAAAGATAGGGCAGAAGCCGAAGGTCTGGAGGTAGAGGGAATAATTGCCGAAGGACACCCGGCTGATGAAATAATAAAGTATGCAGAGAACAACTCAATCGACCTTATAGTAATGGGAACGCTGGGAAAAAGCGGGCTCGATAGGTTCCTTCTGGGCAGCGTTGCCGATAAGGTTGTTCGAAACTCGAAAATTCCTGTTATCGTGGTTCCTGCGAATGTGGAAGCAATGAGCAAAATGTCTCCTGGCGAAGATAAAAAAGCTGGATAAGATTTGCATCTGTGGGAAATGCCCTACATATATAGAAACATGGCGCAGACCCTAACTGGTAACCTTGCTTATGAGGGTGTGAACCAATCCGATAAAGGTAGCAGACCACGCCAGGAAGGCTATATATACGAAATAGCGTGGAACCGGATCCAACAATGTTAACCCAGTAGCCTGGGCAAATACAAGCGTACAGGTTGTGTACATGCCCAGAGGGAAGACCATGCTCCAGTACTGCGGGTCATATCTAAGAGGCAAGTAAAGGTGGCGCCATCCCTCCAGAATGAACAACAACGGAATCCACCATGTAGCTGTAGCCCAGAAGAACAGGGTAAAACCCTTTAAAAAGGGAAGAATGTCATCCATGAAGGCTAACTGGGAAGAGGTGAGGATAAGCCTGGCTCCTGCAAGTGTTGTGATCGCTGCTGCCCCCATGTTGACCCAATAGACAGGGACGAAAGAACTGGCACTTAGTCTGAAGAATATGAGACGGTAGAATATCAGTGAGAGAATCAATAAATACAGCATGCAGCCGAACAGGTACAGATTCAGTGAGAGAAAAAGAAAATGCCCCTGTAATCCCATAAATTTTGAGGCGATAAATGTCCCGAGTATCGAGACCGATTGCGTCCCTACAACAGCAATGAACCATCCGCCATGTATCCCTTCTTCAAGGTGGGGTTTTGGCTCATGTACCATCATGCCTGTAAAGAATGAGTATATAAGAAAAAGCCAAAGGAAAAGCCCCACAAACCAGAGTATTATAGCCATAGAGTAGTCGGAAGCTATAAGGACAAAGTCGTTGCCCAGAATGCACGTTCCGGCGACAATAGTAAAGAACCCCGGTCCCCGGACGTGGTCTATCAAGTCGGCAATCATGTCGTTGGAATACCGAAACAGGCGAACAAAGGTGATAAACCATAAAACAAGGTAGGCTACCGTGTTTAATATAAAAAGAGACCATGCTAAAGTAACCGCTCCCAATAAATAAAAGGCAATAGAAACGATGCCGGTTGCCATTACCAGGGCAAAATAACCCGTATAAAGGTCACTCGCGCCCTTTAATATGATCTCTTTCAATTTTATTATCAAGATGTTCTTTCCCTGTTCAATCATGCACGAAAAAGATATATACCTTTCACGGCAATAGAAATACAGGTGAGTGGACTGTGAGAATATCGCTGTTATGTGGAGGCTAAATTGTCACAATACGAATCTAAAACCAAGGCTGGAGGTGCATCGACTGAAGCTTTAGCAGCAAGGCAGGCGCTGGCAAAGGCTCTCCTTGAGCGTGGAACTTTAGCCGCAAAACATGTGCTTGCACTTGACCTCCTTGAACGGGTACATGAACCTGTAGGTGAATATCCTTACCGCGGATGGGAGACCCTGTATCGGAAGCAGTGGGATTACGACTCCTTCGGCAGGACAACCCATTCCATCAATTGCACAGGTTCCTGCACATGGAAGGTCTATGTCAAGAACGGCATTGCGTTCAAGGAAGATCAGTATGCGGATTATCCAGATATTAGCCCGTCTCTGCCTACGTACAATCCGAGGGGATGCCAGAAGGGAGCCAATTACAAAGAATATGTCTATGGTCCTCAGCGGTTGAAATATCCGCTCATACGAACAGGTGCAAGAGGCGATGGGAAATGGAGAAAAGCCTCGTGGGATGAAGCATTGAACTACATCGCACGTAAAGTCGTTGAAACCATATCCAACCATGGGCCCGACACGATAACATTCTATTCTGCCAATCAGGCAAAGTTTGCGATTACATACGCTGCTGGCGCTCGCCTTGCCAACCTGATCGGGGGTGTGGTTTGCAGCTTCTATGATTGGGTCTCAGACCTTCCTCCGGGAGAACCCATCACATGGGGTGTGCAGACCGACTCGTGCGAATCAGCAGACTGGTTTAACTCGAAATACATTATAGTGTGGGGTTCTAATATTGTCGAGACACGTATTCCCGATGCCCATTTCATAAGCGAAGCACGGATGAACGGGACAAAGATAGTGACCATCTTCCCGGAATACAACGCAGTATCAATCCACGCGGATGTTTTCGTACCCGTGAAGCCTGGCACAGACGCCGCACTGGCGCTTGGGATGGCGAACGTGATTGTAAACGAAGGGCTCTACGATGAAGCTTACGTGAAACAATATACGGACATGCCGATGCTCGTCCGGATCGACAACAGAAGGTTTCTGAGGGAAAGCGATTTAGTTGCAAATGGCAGGGAGGATAAGCTCTATTTCTGGGACGAAAACACGGGAAAGCCTGTACTTGCCCCGGGGACTATGGGCAGTCCTGATAAGACCCTGAATTTGGGTGCGATAGATCCGGCATTGGAAGGTACTTTCAGTGTAAATACTCTTTCCGGTGAGGTAGAGGTCACTACGGTCTTCTCGCTTCTTAAACAAAAATTAGAAACATACGACCCACGCAGCGTATCAGAAATTACAGGCGTAGATAAAGAGCTTTTAACTGAGATTGCCAGGGAATTCGCGACCATAAAACCTGCGAGGATTATTGAAGGCGCAGGCGTAAATCACTACTATCATAACGATCTCAACAACAGGAGCCAGATACTGATTGCTGCCCTTACCGGTAACGTAGGCAAACCGGGAGGAGGTTTCGATCATTATGTAGGACAGGAAAAATTCTGGCCCGAAGAGGGATTCTTCAAGCTCGCCTACCCGCTCGGTCGTCCCAAGCAGAGGTTCCAGCCAACCACGCTCTGGACATACGTGCATTCCGACATTACGTCGGATGTTGAGGGTCTCTGGCAACGCCCTCTCCGTGAATACATACGCGAAAGCGTGAATAATGGCTGGATGCCTTTATATCCAAAGGGGACTCTGGAAAGCGGCAGGACGCCGAAAATCCTGTTCATATGGGGCGCCAATTATCTGAACCAGACCAAGGCATCCGAGCCTGTACTTGCCAACCTCCTGCCCAAGCTTGACCTCATCGTTGATATTGATTTCCGGATGTGCACTTCAGGCTTATACGCTGACGTGATTCTGCCCGCGGCAAGCATGTTCGAGAAGTGGGATCTCAGCACAACAGACCTTTACACATACATTACTCCCTTCACTCCCATCATCCCTCCCCAACTGGACAGCAAGACCGACTGGCAGATATGGAAGGAACTTGCCCGCGCACTTGCGGATACCAAGTTCTCCTTTACGGATACACTGCCCGATGGTTCCACGATTAACCGCGATTTTTCAACTCTTGTTGAGGAGTTCACCGCAAATGGTGCTCTCAACTCAGACAAGGACACAGGACAGTTTATCCTGGATAATTCAATGGAAACTGAAGGCATGACAATGGACATGATTAACCAGCAACCAAGACGTTTTGTCGCAACCAGCAAGGGGTGGACGACTGAGATCAGGGAAGGAGTCGCCTACTATGGTTTTCAGAGGATGTATGAATTGAAAGAACCTCTTTCAACGCTGACAGGGCGCCAGCAGTTCTATATTGATCACGATTGGTTCCTAAATGACTTTAAAGAAGAACTGCCGGTGTACAAACCGCCTGTAGATGAAACCAAATATCCTCTCCGCTACCTCACTCCGCATGGACGATGGAGCATCCATTCATTATGGCGTGACGCAAAGTATCAGCTTCGGCTGCAAAGGGGCAGACCGATCGTTTACCTAAGCCCGAACGATGCCTCTGCCCGCGGGCTTGCGGACAACGACCCTGTCGAAATTTATAACGACAACGGGACAATTATAGCCCACCTCTGCATTTCGACAAGGTTGCCGGAAGGCATGGCTTTGATGTACCAGGGCTGGGAGCGCTATACGTTCAAGAAAGGCGGCTTCCAGAGCCCCACTACAATCCACATCAAGCCGACCCAGCTCGCTGGTGGTTACGGACAGTTGAAGTTCAGGCTTAATTACTGGGGTCCCACCGGAAACCAGAGGGATACACGGGTGGAAATCCGCAAATACATGGGGGAGTAACATGCCTGTAAAGAGACAGATCAGAATGGTCGCAGACCTTAACAAGTGCCTTGGGTGCCATACCTGCACTATGGCATGCAAGACCATGTGGACAGACAGAAATAAAGGGCAGATGCACATGTATTGGAATAACGTGGAAACCCAGCCTGGCATGGGTTATCCTAAGAACTATGAAACGCAGGGAGGATGGTTCAATGTATCTGATAGAAGCAGCATACCGATTCCCACAATAAACGAGGGCTATGGCGCTCCATGGGAATACAACTACGGCGATGTGCTAAAAACAGATGGCGGGGATGCATCAGCATCTGTGCTAACTCCATCTCCCGATCCTTCGGGCAGCGATGTTTATGCAAGCAACTGGGACGAGGATGTAGGCGCCGGAACCTTCCCGAATTCCTACTACTTTTATCTACCCCGCATCTGCAACCATTGTACCGACCCTCCATGCGTGGACGCCTGCCCGCGCCAGGCGGTCTATAAACGCGAAGAAGACGGTATCGTGCTGGTAGATCAGACGAGGTGTCGGGGTTACCTCTATTGCGTTAAGGGATGCCCTTATAAAAAAATATACTATAACCGGGAACAGAAAGCAGCGCAGAAGTGCATTTTCTGTTATCCCAGGATTGAGGAGCATAAAGGGAACTTCTGCGCAACGCAGTGCGTGGGTCGGATACACTATGTCGGCTATGCCGATGATACCAACAGCAGCGCCTATAAGCTCATAAACAAATGGAAGGTGGCTTTGCGGCTGCACCCGGAATTTAAAACCGAGCCGAACGTGTTTTATATTCCTCCTTTAAGTCCGCCGGCCTATGCATCGGATGGCAAGATTACCAAAACTGCACGGATTCCGGTGGAGTTGCTGGCAAGACTCTTCGGGGATACTACGGGGCAGACACTTGAACAGCGTGCAGATCGTATCAGGGAAATCTTTGACACCATTCAGGCTGAGCGCAATAAAGTCGCATCGGGCGGAAGCTCGGAATTGATTAGTATATTAATTCCTCATTCGGAGGCTGACAGAATCCAGGTGTAAGCAAGAGGCGATTATGGAAATTACAGCGATATATGTAACCACGGCAACAGCGGCTGACCCCGAAGACCCGGTGTGGTCGAAGGCTCCTGAGACGATAGTCAACCTCAATAAAAGATTGAATGAGGTAGGCGCCAGGATGTCATTCGAAGCACATGAGGAGAGGCATATAAGTGTCAAGGTAATCCACAACGGGACTGACATCTTTTTCCTCTATAAGTGGGAAGAAAATGAAGCGAATATTGCCTGCGACTATCCCGTTTTTCCAGACGCCTTTGCCATGCAAATTCCTTTTCTCGCAGGCGATAGCCCTCTATGCATGGGTGCCCTGCACCAGCCTGTTAATATAATTTTCTGGAGACCGGACCTGCAAATGCCACAGAATGTTGTTGCAGGAGGTTCAGGTACCGCACAAACAAGCCCTGATGCAGCATCCCAGAATATCAGGCACAGCCAAAGCTGGGCCGATAGAGTATGGAGGGTGATTATAACCCGACCAATGGCGGCAGCTTCAGAGAACCAGGTCTCCTTTGAACGCGGCGCTATATACAAAGTCGCTTTTGCAAACTGGAAAGGTGGAGTAGATGCCGAAAGGGGCGGGCACAAAATAGTTTCGGATTGGCTGAATCTTTCCATCCAGTGATGACATATCAAATTTGGGTGATGAATTCGTCTATTTTCTTCAATATTTTATTCTCTATTTCGGCATTCCACATCATCTCAGGAACGTCAACAGCCAGAAACAGAGCGCTCAGCAGGACTGACTCTACTATTGTCACCCCTATGTTCTGAAGCCACTTCCCGACCCCTATCGTAACCTTGAAACCATCAGGAGTCCTTGTGAACAGAATGTTAAGGGCTCTATCAGCGCCAAAGATGCCTCTCAGTATTCCTCCCTTCTTAGCTTGAATTAGCTTGCCGTTTTCAGTGTTGCCTACCTGTACTTTCCACATATCTTCCTTTAGGTAATTCTCCGTCATTCCTGCAAGTTTATCGAAGTCCATAGTCTTGTTGTATTCTTTTTCTTTCTTAAACACTCCCATTTTAACACTCTCCAATCTTTAATCGTTTCTCTTAGCATTTATAATCTACGCTCTTGCCATCCATGTTGTGAACGATAAGAAAAATTTAATACAGGTAGTGTAATCATGACTTACCAGATATAACGGACATGGCAGTATTATGGTTGATATATCGGACAAATTAAAACCTTTTCATGGTTATCAGATTTGCCCTGTTTGCGGCGGGGAAGTGGAATATGCAGGGATTATCAGCGGACATATCATTTTTCCGGGTGCAAGTACTGCCCAGATATACATCTGCAAGGAGTGTAATTATCAGGGGAGCGCCGTAATCGAGGTTGATACACCTGAAGAGGTCAAGAAGATGCGGGAATATCTTATAGCACATAAAGACGAAAATGCAGCTCCTGCTGATAGTGCAGCCCCTGCATTCGGTTATCCAAAAGAATACGTGTGTATTTTTTTCTTAGATGGCTAATAGATTTGAAAGGTGATGGTCCGCCTATTAGGGTTTTGCAACAACAATCTCTCCAAGCAAGCCAAATAATTTTGTTTTTTCTTTGCTTCTTATAGAATATCCAGCATCCTTTATTGATTGTTCAACATAAATGGGTCTGCAATCAGCATATTTTGGAAAATTTTTATGGAGCCATTCGTATAATTTTAACAATATAGATTCTCCATCTTCTTTTGACATGCTTACAACACCAAGCCTCCCATTTGGTTTTAATACCCTTTTAATTTCTTTAAGAACCACAGGAATTTCCGGTGTATCAAATAATTCAAGAGCAAAACTCATAAAAACTGCATCAAACATCTCGTTTTCATAAGGCATACTCATTGCATCTCCACGATATAATTCTACTCTCTCTGTAAGTCCTGCTTTTTCCAACCTTTCTCTTGTTATTTCTAACATTCCTGAGGAGATATCAATGCCATAAGCTTTACCAGTTTTTCCAACCCTCCTTGCCATATCTTCCAAACAATGACCTGTTCCAAAACCAACTTCAAGAACGGTCTCTCCTTCTTTAACATTTAATTGCTCTAATGCCCTGCCCCGAACATCTCTTTCAAATGGTCCTTCAAAGTAATCGTAAAACCTGCTAATTCTATCATAGCTAGTTTTGGCTTCTTCCTTTGTTCTATACACTCTCAATATTTTTTTGCTCATGCTAAAATGAATTAGTAATTATTATATTTAGCATTTCAAGTTATTTCCTTTCGGCAACGAGGTTATAAACAAAAGCAATAATAGCCCCTCCAATCGCACCATCGAAAAATCCCCATATCGCTCCTATAATACCTCCTAAAAATGACGGTGCAAAGCCAATATAGAGAGATGATATCACCTCAACGATTTTTGTTCCCCAGCCAAATACGGACACCCAGCCGAGAAAAAGCATCCCTAATCCCCATGAAACACCAAGTCCAACAGCCAGGGCTTTTACATTTAGTTTTTCCATGCTCACCTCTCCTTATTTTCATTAGTCTGAAAGCTCATATAACTTTCTATTATTTGGGTAATTATTTATTCAGTTAATGTTATTAGACTCAATGTCAGATAAATCTCTACATTGATAGTGGTGCAAAATATCGTGAATTCAAGAAAGCTACAGAATATAGTTCCCTTTTTGATGTTGATACTGGGAATTTACATTTTATCTCTTGGCATAGTATCAGTGATATTTGGCAGAACGTTACTTGAAACTGTATCTTTTTTCCAGCTTCATGTTGGTGGAACTGCTTCGATTTTCACAGGTATATTTATGATCCTTCTTGGAAACGGGTTAAGGGCAAGAACAAGAATAAGCTGGTATATTGCTATATTTTTGATACTGGCATCGTTACTTTCAATACTTGTCAGGGTCAGGGGATTCAGCCTGGTTTATCTTGATGCAATTGGAATAAGCGCCGATATTTTAATGTTATCCTTATTGCTAAAATACCGGAAAGAGTACATCTTCCCGTCAAGAATAATTTACTTACCGGTAGAAGCAAAACTGGCACTGGCTGCAATATCGGTAGCCGTGATATACGGAGTTGCAGGAACGCTGTTCCTGGGAAATCAGTTCAATCCTCCCGTACATGATCTCTACACTGCCGTCTATTATACTTTTGTTGTACTGACCACGACAGGGTTTGGAGATATTTTGCCTGTGACTGATACGGCTCGGTTATTTACGGTATCTGTTTCTGTGCTGGGCATCGCTTCGTTCCTTGGGGCGATGACAACATTTGTAGGACCTGTGCTGCAGCAAAGAATGAGTAAAGTGGTGAATGTTATGGAAAGTATGGAATTTACTGGATTTGGAGACCATTCCATTGTATGTGGATATACTCCACTGTGTTCTGAATTTTTGAAAAGCATGAAATCTATGAATATCCCGATAGTGATAATTGTCAGGGACATGGAACTTGCAACCGCTTTGAAAAATGAAGGGTATATAGTATATCGGGAGCATGCGGACAACATAGATGTATTGCGAGAGGTAGGGTTGAAAAAGGCAAAACATGTCTATATCTGTTCCCCGGATGATGGATATAATCTGCTGGTCGCTTTAACGATTCAAAAATTCAAAAAGCAGGAGCACCTGAAGTGCAAGGTTACTGCGATTGTCAACTCTTCTAAGAATGCAGAGAAGTTAGAAGATTTCTGCGACGAGATAATTGACGCGTCCCGTGTACTGAATGATTACATCTTGAAAATCAAGCAAGATTAGGTTAGATAAACTGTGAAAAAATCTGATACAGATGAACCCAGAGAGCACCTTCATAGAACTCTTCATTGCGGCTATTACTGTTGCGATCGTAGTGCGCAGGCTGCACATTCCATATACGGTCGGGCTGGTACTTGCCGGTCTCCTGATAGGCTTACTGCACCTTCTCCAGGCACCCCTTCTCACGAAAGAGCTGCTCTTTTCCATTTTCCTGCCTGGACTTCTATTCGAAGCCGCATTCCACATTGAATTCAAGGATTTCTCTAAGAACCGGGTAGCTATCGTTACGCTGGCTATACCCGGTGTCATAGCCGCGACCGCGCTCACGGCGATTATCCTGACGCCAGTTGCAAACACTCTACACTTTGCCCGGGGCTTCACATGGCAGTATGCACTCGTTTTCGGCGCGCTGATCTCAGCAACCGATCCAATCGCAGTCCTGGCGATTTTCAGGACACTCGGCATCCCGAAGCGCCTTGCAGTACTGCTGGACGGTGAGAGCCTTCTAAACGATGGCACTGCGATTGTTTTCTTTACCCTCAGTCTATTGCTTGTATCTGAAAACAGTATTACGCCGCAAGGTCTCGCTTTCAATTTCATCACGATTGTCGGGGGAGGCGCGCTCATCGGCACCATAATCGGCATCATTGTTTCCCAGGTTATCAAACATGTTGATGACCCGATGATAGAGATTACCCTCACAACGGTCGCAGCCTACGGGTCTTTCGTGCTGGCAGATCAGTTTAATTATTCGGGAGTGATTGCCACGGTTGCGGCTGGGCTGCTCTGCGGTAACTATGCAGGACGCACCGGCATGTCGCCTTCCACCCGCATAGCCGTAGAGACGTTCTGGGGATACGTGGCTTTTGCGCTCAATTCAATAGTCTTTCTGCTTATTGGTTTACAGGTACATCTGGATACATTGCTCGCTTCCTGGCAGTTGATCCTGGTCGCCTATTTCGTAGTTCTTATGGCAAGAGGTCTTATCGTCATGGGTACGTCTTCGTTCCTGAGCCTGACACGCGAAAAGATTCCCCGCTCGTGGAGTGCAGTTCTGATATGGGGCGGCATGCGTGGCGGTCTCCCGATGGTGCTTGCCCTCAGTCTTGCACCTGCTTTTCCATTTCGTGATTTACTTATTACGATGACATTCGGTGTTGTCATTCTTTCCATTCTCATCCAGGGGCTGACGATGACATCACTTCTACAGCGGTTGAGAATCGTGTTTGGATTCAAGGAACATGCAGCCTACGAGTTAATACGCGGTCAATTGCAGGCAACCAGTGCCGCACTGGCTGAACTTGACCGTATGTCGCATATCCATTTTGTAAACGCTGATGTACTTTCAACCCTCAGGCAGGAGTATGCCGACAGGGTTCACAATGCTGAGCATAAGCTCGATGAGTTACATCTTGAAAAAAAGCAACTCGGTTATGAAGAGACCCGCTTGGCGCGTCGTCACCTTATCCTCGTGGAAAAGGACGAGGTTAACGACGCTTTCTATAAGGGCATCATCAGCCAAGAAATTCGCGAGAAGTTGCTCGCAGATATTGATGCACGGTTATTGGAGCTTGAATCCACATGAATGGATACGGGAAAAAAAGTCAACTGCGCTCTGCAAGTGTGCTACGCCTTTCCACGGATTTGCCAATCTTGATTGAAGTTGTGGAATCTGAGAACAAAATTCAGGCAGTGTTGCCTGAAATCAAGAACATGGTAAAGGAAGGATTAATTACTTTGGAAAAGATTACAATAATAAAACACGAAGGTTAAATTATCCGAGGGTGTATATAATGACCGACACTACAAAACGCAGCGAAGGGCTCAGTACTTTTGCAGCCATCGCATTTGCCGTGGGGACGATGATAGGGGCAGGGGTTTTCGTACTCAGCGGTCTGGTCATTGAAGTAGCAGGGTCATCAGCCGTCCTGTCGTATCTGATATGCGGCATCGTGGTCACCTTCTCGGGATTATCCTATGCAGCACTTGCCAGCATATTTCCTGAGGATGGGGGTGGGTACCTTTTTGCCAGAAGGATGCTCGGCGACTATCCAGGATTTCTTGCAGGCTGGGCTATGTACGTGAGTACATTGATCGGAACGGCATTCGTTCTTCTGGGTTTTGGGATATATCTTAATCTCCTGCTGGGAATAAACCTCGACCCGAGACTTGGTGCCATAGCTGCCGTGATCCTGCTCACAGCCCTTAACCTCAGGGGGCTGTCTGAAGCAGGGAAACTTGAAGTCGGTCTTGTTGTTACCAAGGTCGCAATCCTCATCCTGCTTGTGATTGCAGGGTTAATTCACATTCAGCATACCAGCTTTATGCCGTTCATTCCCCATGTAGCAGGTGGAGTTGTTGAAGGGATAACGATGGTCTTCTTTGCCTATATAGGTTTTCAGGTGGTCAGCCAGATGGGTGGTGAGATCAAGGAATCGAGCAAGGCAGTCCCTACGGCAATTCTTGCATCCATCGGCATCGTTGCTGCGATATATGTAGGGGTGATTATTGCACTCATTTCTGTGAACCTGCCTTCCTACGGTCAAAAAAGCGTGTTCGATGCCGCGGTGATACTGCTCGGCACATACGGGGGCTACCTTGTGGCATTTGCTGCGACGATCTCCACCCTGTCATCAGCAAATGCCAGTGTCGTCGGCGCATCAAGGATCACACTGGAAATGGCAAGTGAAAAGCAAATCCCCGGAAGGTTTGCAAGACTTGTCAACGACCAACCTATCAATTCCATACTCCTCGGTTCGGCAATTACTACAGTGCTTATAGCCTACGGAAATCTGGACTTTATCGTGAATCTCACGAACGCCGCAATGCTCAGTACGATGTTTCTCGTGAATATAAGTGCCTTCAGGCTGGTCAAGAGAGAGAGCCTGGTGCCGCCGGAGAAAAGCTATTTTAAAGTTCCTTTTGGCAGGCTCTTTCCTGCGCTCGGCGCAATTTCCTGTGTCCTGCTGATACTAACCCTCCCTCCGGCAACCGTACTTATGGGCATCGCTGGTCTGTTTCTTGGTTCGGTTTTTTATGTTCTTGAAGATACACCCGAAGGACGAATGGCGATTAAGGAGATTAGAAGTTTGCTCAGGCGTCCTGTCGGTGATAACTAAGCCGAATAATACAGCGTCTCCTCGGAATTTTGTTTTTATCTCTTGAAGCGCAGCAAACCACCCACACCGCCGAGGTCCTGCAATATCGAGTTGCCATCAACGAACTCAACCTTTGTGCCTGTTCGCTCAGCGAACTCGATGATCTCTTCTATAACATCGACATCAGCCACTCTGCCGCTGCAGTTTGGACATTGATGCTTTATGCCTGAATCGAACAGTTGGCATTTCTCACATATCCACCCCCTCAGTTTATAACCATTGCTCACCAGTAGCAACTCCATATGACCGTCTTTCACCGCATCAATTATTTCTTCAAGACCATAGACTGCAAGCCCATGCTTCAGTATTTCTTCCTTTAACCGAGCCACGTTCTTTGAAGCTGTCTCTTTTTCATTTTCAATGATTATTTCCTCAGCCTTCGAAATAAGGTACGAATCGGCTTCATCAAAATCCACATCGATCAAATCCAGGATTTCGTACTTAAGCTCGTTTGGCAGAAAATCTTTGAGCATCATCTTTGCATTGCCAGGACCAGCTATGATTATCTTGACAACATTATCTTTCGAAAATAATCTTACCATCTCCTCCGAGACCTCCTTCAGAAACTGCTCTATTGCGCCACGTCTTAATCTCTGGAAACGAGCCTGTGACATCCCGCCTTTTTTATGCTTCTTCATAATGTCTTCTGCAATTTTATCTTTGTCCTCAATCCTGCCAGAGGAAACGACGTATATCCTTGCCCTGTGGTTATCCAGAATTACCAGTCCGAATGTTTCATAGTCTTCTACCAGTTTTGCCAGTGGTCGGATATACGGCGACGCATCCACAACCAGCAGGTCTTCAAGCGGCATAGCAAGTTTGTACGCACTAAAAAGTTCATGTTCATTCGATGCGAATATCGCAAGCCCTTTCTGTCCATGTTCCCTATAGTTCATATGCAGATAGTTCTCTATATTCTGCATTGTTTTATCGAAATTCCCTAACAATTCACTGTTTCCTTTTAACACTGACCTGCAAGCCTTCTTCCGCTTTTCA
>DAHXMQ010000228.1 GCA_027371625.1 Candidatus Methanoperedentaceae archaeon
GACCCCAGAGAACCACCACAACGTCAAGTCCTTTCTTGCGGTAGTATTTTGCAAAGCGCAGGATTTCCATGGGGCTTGTACTCTCATATACCATGTTTTTTAGGAAAAGTAATACCTTTGAGACTTTATTTTTCGCCATCATTGTTATATTTCGAATACAGGATAATTAACCTATCCTTTTACTGCCCTGCGCCTTTCGCTCCTGTACTCGTCAACAAGCGATTCCAGCCACTTTTCCTTTGCAGCCTGGCTTCGCTCCCTTGCCCTTTCATTCCATTTTTCAATGGCACTCTTGATATCCTCAGGGTCGATCACTGCAAACTCAAAAGCGCCGTCGGACTGGATATTCACGTCCTTTGCTTTTATAACAGGCACGCTGAGGTTGAAAAGTTCGGCTTCTGCTGCATGGGACATGTCGTTGCAGATAATCACTGCCCTCACCCCGAGGTCGGCAAGCATCTTTGCAGTAATGCTGCCGCCGCCGCTTGCATCCCGAAGGAGTATGATGTCATCCTTCTTTATTCCGACCTGTTCCTTCGTCTTAATGATGCTGTCCTTTGTAAAGGAAGAGATTATCTTTACAGGAAGAACCCTGCCGCTGATCTCAAGTCGCCGGACATGTTTTAATCCATGTATCCTTTCCGAAAGTCCTGAAATCGTTTTCTTGCCTTCCCTTATCCTTCCCTGCAAACCCACGATTTCCTTGTTTCGGAGCTTTATTATTTTTTCTTTCTTAAGCTCCTGATATACTTTTGTCCTCTGCTTCTCAACGAGCTCCTCAAGTTTCCTTATTTTATTATCCTTCAGGGCAAGTTCATTTTTCAATTCGTCCTGGTAGCTCTTCATATCATCAAGGCTTGCCTCATATCTTCGAATCTGTTCCCTTAAACGAAGCACCTCGTCACCGGTTTTTCCAGAAACTGTTTCAACTTCAGGCTCATGTGTCTCCTTCTCGGTCAATCCTGAGATTACAGCATCCACCGACCTGCCTCTTACGACCTGCGCAATCACCTCATCAGCATCCATGCCATGGGGTATTTTTTTCTTTATCTGTTCGAACTTATTCTTGTTTTTGCGATAAACGGATACGGCAGCCGCTATGGCATCGCGTTCATGGCTGTTCGAATACCCGTAAGGAGAGGCAAACTCGATTTTATCCTCTGCCGTAAGCACATCCCCGGGCGAACCTGATACGGCATTGAAGGCACGGCGGATTTTTTCCACGGCATTCGGCGTTGGAAAAACATCGCTTGCTATAATGAGCGGTCTTCCCTCTTCTGCAACCATCTCAATGACATCTGGAATCGATATGGTTCTTGAGCTATGAAGCATCCGAAGCTCTCCATCGAGCGTAAGCACGGCTACTGCCATTGTTGTGCCAGGGTCTATACCAACGATAATATGATCCCTTTTCCTTGTTTTGAGGGGCTTGAAAACAAGGGCGTCGCGTTCTATACTTTTAATGCTCACCTGCACATTCTTTGGAACATAACCATGTTCATATTTTAGAATAAAACCCCATGCGGCTGCCGGCATCAAAGTGTTATTACAAGCTGCCCTTCCTCACAGTACTGCAGCAGGAGTTCAGCAACCTCAAAGGATTGTATCATCTCCACGCCCTCAATAAGCTCCTCTATCTCAAAACCTATCATCGCAGAAGCCAGTTCGCAGCACTTGAATTTAACCCCAAGGTCTATGCATTCCCTTACAC
>DAHXMQ010000232.1 GCA_027371625.1 Candidatus Methanoperedentaceae archaeon
TTTCCACTGCCGTCTGACCCAGTATGTAGCGTATCTCCTTAGCCAGCTCATTTAGTTTGAGCCTTGAACATGTCTCGCCCCTTGTTATGCCGCTCACGATCGCAACCACAGTACCTTCCGTTTCAGGGGCTTTTGGTTTTATTATCCTGGTCTTTATGCCAGCTTTTGCGAAATCCTCAAAATCAATGGGATATTCGCAGGCGATAACTGCAGGTATGTTGATATACTTCAGGATCTTCTTTGTTTTCGAAAGTATGTGGGAATTGACATTTCCCATATGCAATAACACAAGCCTGTGCCTTGCAATCTGTTCTATTTCCTTTGCAGAGATACCGAAGGATGAGCCGTAGCCCCTTGAAACCGTGGAACTTCCCACTTCATCCATCGGGACACCTGCCCCGGCCTCAAGCACAAGAACGCTCACCTGTATCCCTTCTCTTCGAAGCCCCTGTGTAATTTCGCATACCGGCTTTGTAATGTGCCTTCTCCCCGGCGTCATGGCGATTGCAACCACATCGGGTCTTGCAGCTTCAGAAAGGGTTCCGCGCTGGGCGAGTCCGCCTCCTCGCCCAAGTCCCATCGCTTCCCTGCAATCCACTAACTGGGTCTCTCTTCCAAACATGTTATTTTTTTCTTATCCCAAGCGTGGTCTCCCAAGTATCGGCGTGCCCTTCTTCTTCCGAGAGGATTTCCTCGAGCATGAGCCTCGTCGTGGGATCATTCTCTTCAGCCGCCAGCTTGATATGCTCCTTGTATTGCTTTATCGCCCCGTTCTCCTTTGCAAGGTCGGCCTGGATCATCTTCTTCAGATCTCCGCCCTCAACGAGCGGCGATGGTTTCTTTGATGGAATTCCCCCAAGATATACGATGCGCTCACCCAGCTTCTCCGCATGCTTCATCTCATCCATTGCTGTTTTTTTGAATATGTCAAGGACTTCGGGGCTCTCCATCCCTTCCCCCTCATAATGGTGCTTCATGTACTGTAGGATGGCACTCAATTCATCTTCTCGATCCTTGTTCAATGCGTCTATTATTTTTTTGTTCATAACTCCTCCTAAAATTTCATGGACGATTCAATGAACACAAAACTATCTCGGCCTTTTTCCCGGCACGCAGCCGTGCCCGCCGCTCTCTTTTCCCTGCAGCAATGTCAGGGCTTTCCTGCATGCCGCTACGCCCGGCGCTCCTGATGTGATGAAGATAACGTTCATCGTTTCCATTATCTCATCCTTCGTGGCACCGTGGTTTAAGGCGCTCCTCAACTGGGATTCGCAGCAGGGCTCGCACCTCTGCGATGCCATGACAGCCAATGACATCAATACCTTTACTTTTGCCGAAAGTGCGCCGTCTTCCTCGCTGCCGTCATGGCATGTTTTGTAATGTTCGAACAATTCGGGGTTCATTTCACCCATCATGTTCATTATCTCAGGGGTAAATCCCATTTTATCGTCTATGCTTTTGATTACTTTCTGTGGTTCCATATTTTGATTCTCCCTGTATTATTATTGATTATTATCTGATTTAATCCTTTTCCTGAAAGAATTCAAAGCTTAACAAACCTTGCAGCTTTCCCCAGTTCCTCTTCTATCCTCAGCAGTTGGTTATATTTTGCATTGCGCTCGCTTCGTGCAGGCGCTCCTGTTTTGATAAGCTCTGCGCCGATAGCTACCGAAATATCCGCGATCGTAGTATCCTCGGTTTCAGCAGACCTGTGGCTTACAA
>DAHXMQ010000264.1 GCA_027371625.1 Candidatus Methanoperedentaceae archaeon
CGAGAAAAGTGGACGAGATTAAAATAAAGGCGGATTATATCATAGACGGCGGGGAGTGCAGGGGCGAGCCTTCGACCGTTGTCGATGTTGTAAATCGAAAGATAAGACGCAGAGGCGCAGGATACGAGGAAGTGACTGCCGCCCTCAGGGATTTTTAGGATTTTGCCTTTGAATTAAAACTGATTTGAGAAATTATTTATATAATGAGTTCTTATGACATCCGTCTATTATGCTGCATTTTTGCGGCATGGTTGACGGGTCAAGGAATGAGAATTAAATTTAATCTGAGGGGAAACGATGGTGAATAATAAGTATATAAGAGGAATTTTTTTCGTATCGTTGATAATAGGTGTTGTTCTGACATCTATCATGCTAATTGTGAATATGGCAGCTTCAGCTTCAAATGAAAACATTACCGTTAGTATAACATCTCCCACCGATGGGCAAACTATTAGTGGCAATTTTCAGTTTAATGCCACTGTTACTGATACAAATGATAATGTGAATGCGGTTTATTTTACCATCAGTAATTCGTCAGGGATTGTTCTGGGTCCCACGAATGTTTTCACTGGATCACCAGCTCCCACTTCACCCACAGGAAGAAATTTTAATTTTCCTTTAGATACTACGACGCTTGCAAATTTTAATTATACACTTACTGTGAATGCCACTAATGAGAACCTCAATACCGCAATAGCCACCCGGAACTTTACTGTTTATAATGCTCCACCCCCCGCCACATATACGACGGGCAACCGCATCTGGGACGGAGCCAAGTGTCCATCCGACTTTTCTAAGACCTATACGTGGAATCCTCAGAGCTTCTCAGGGTTTTATTACGATGTTAACAGCAATGTCGGCAACGAGAGCATCACGATAGCGCTGAATGGCTGTAATGATCGAAATATCGACCAGAACAACATAGTGTATGACACCACACCGCAGGAAGTGGAATTTGGCTACTCGGGTTTCGGAAGCTACCAGGTCATCGGGTTCATGGCTGATAAGTACTTTGCAGGTTACACCGTCAACAGCACGCCCCCCAATCCTACCACGAACGTGGTACCTGTAAGCACGCTCGGGCAGGGACAGCTTCACAAGGTGCTGATAGATGACGATACCAAGCGCACCATATCGGTTGGAGGCACGCTTACTCTGCAGGAGGGCTATGTCCTGAAGGCAACCGATATAAGCACAACAGACAGGATAATGCTCATTTCCTTATTGAAGGATGGGAACGTGGTGGACCAGGCAACCCTTCAGCAAAATCAGACTTATGTGTATGAACCGAGCAGGGTAGGCAATGTCCAGAACCTTCCAATAATAATGGT
>DAHXMQ010000269.1 GCA_027371625.1 Candidatus Methanoperedentaceae archaeon
ATATCCGTCATATATATCTCCAGGTCATCTGTGTCCCGTTTCCATTCTGCCAGATATCCGCCCAGATCCATTTTAGCAGTGGAAATCGTCACTTTACTTTTGGCTCCGCAATGGGGGCAGGTCATGATCTCATCTATCTGCGCAATCTTCTCTTCCTCTTTGACAGGCTTTAGGTGAGATTTATCCGACGCACAAATGGGACACTTCCACTCATCAGGGAAGTCTTCCGGTTTTGTGTCTGGTTTTATCCCTGTAAGCGAGTTCCCCCGCGTATCGTCATATTCGAAAACATTGCAAACATCGCATCTGTATTTTGTCATTTATATCTACTTCCTCGAATTCACCTGAAACCGATATATAATAAGGCGATTGCTAGAAAGACAAAAAGCACTGAAAGCACTTTTTCAAGAACTGCAGTATTCATTTTTGCTGCAACAAACGGCGCAAGCTGACCGCCGATTATGACCGCAGGAACTGTCATGGCAATAATGTTCCAGGGTGTCTCTACACCTCCAGATGCAGGTGCTCTTAAAAGATGTGTGGTTGACGCCACAATAGCTGTCCCTGCCACAATGATATGATTTGTTCTCACGCCCATTTTAGCAGGAATACCAGAGACAATCATTGAAACCACACCTACCTAATCAAGATCATGAGGCTTGTGAACAGGAAAGCAACTCCGATAACCGCAAAAAGTATGGATATGAAGCGCTCCATTTTTTCTGATGAGATTCTCCCTTGGAATCTCGAACCCAACTGACCTCCAATCACGGCTCCAGGGACTGTATAGATAACCAGGTTCCAGGGCACGGCGTTTACTCCTCCGTTCGAGACCAGAATGAGGACAGCCGTGATTGAACCTGATAATACCGTGACCGCAATTACGAAAACTGATGTAGCCGCGGAGACTGCCACCGGGATTTTGCAACGCTTGACAAGGTTTGGCATCTCAAGCTCTCCCAAGCCGACAGAAACAAGTCCTTCCATCGAAGCTCCAACAGCCGTTAGGAGATTCCCTCCTAGCTGGTCGCAAACTCTGTATCGATACTCTGTACCGTCTCGAGCTTTGATAACACGTTCTTCTTTTGCTTCCCGCCGCCTTGGGATGACTGCGACGGCCATTGGAAGGATTTTCAGATGAGTGTTTCGTATGTTGCTCGGTGCAGAAAATGCCAGATATGCTGCAAGGAGTATCATCATGACGCCATATGCGATTTTCAGGAGATTCCCTGGGGTATATTGTGAAAGAAATGAGAATACCACGATTGTGGGCACAGATACAGCAATTAATTTCCATCCGGTGTGGAAATCAATTAACCCTCTCCTGCGATACCCTGCGACGCCGGAAATAAAGCCAAAGAACTCGGTCAGCAGAGCCATCCCGATAGCCTGGGCTGGCGTCAGGACAGGGACGCTAAGAAAAGGAAAAACCAGGATGAGAAAGGGTGTGAGCATTGAAGTACCGCTGATGCCAGTCAGCATAGCTAAAGCTGCAATGAGGATACATGCTGGAAACATGAACCAGTAGACTGACCAATCAATCAAGTTTTACGACTCTCCGAGACACAATTATAATGCTTATTTCCTTTGTAAAAAATAAAAAGGGAAAACTGGATGTTGAGAAAAAATATTTCCCATATTCAAGTACTTTATCCGGTGTTCCTTTTGATATCATATCGTCAATTTTGAATATGCCGACCCCATTTTCTCATAACAAAGTGCGATTTTAATTAAACAATCGCTCTCTCACCACGGCATTTATTTAGACTTCTTGTGCTCTTTCTTTCCGTGCTCCATTAGCTCTGGTTGAGACTTGAATGTTGCCCCACACATATTACATTTGTATTGCTTTTCAGCCATATGTTTGTCACCTCCATTTAGCGGTAGTTGCTTTTAATTGCAAAATCTTTTATTCCCTTACTGAGTTTAACGCAAATTTTCATTAAGTCCTTTTTTCACGGTGCCTTCCCGATATCGCAGAAGTACATGTCCTTCAGCTTATATCTGGAATAGACCAGACAGACCGGACACTTACAGCCTTTTCTTACTATTTTTTCAGGGGATTTACCTCTTGAACAGAACAGCATTGGCTGTGGGGGATATGGCAGGCTTGGACAGGTTCCGCAATAATTCATGCAGATAGCCAGATTTTCTTTTGTATCATCAACAGGCAATTTAATTACCTCCTTGAAAACAAATAGAAAATTTATTAATCACATTAGCATTTTCTTGAACATATTTCTGACCATCATTCTCTTAAGGATGAAATAATCCTGCGTAGCAGCCATCATCGCACGCTTTTCCATCATCTTCCTCTCTTCCGGCCATGCAGACATTATTTTCTTCAAAGATCCCATCAGAATTTCTCTCTTATCCTTTGGCAGTTTTGTCATGTTATCGGTTCTTGTTTTAACAACCTTGACCCTGTCTTCTTCTGACAATTCTGCAATGCCATCGAGCATGTCGGTTATGGCAGCAATTCTTTTGTCTTCCGGCATGGTAGAGAATGCCTCCATCCGCGCAGCCAATATTTGACGCCTGTCTTCCTCGGGTTTTGATGCCAGCATTTGCATCATTTCCATCATCTGAGTGAGCTTTTCAGCTTTCGCTTTGCGCTCCTGGCATGCGGGGCATTTTTCAAAATGTTCCTCGAAAGACGCTTTATCTTTGCCTGCGCATTCCTCGCATTCCCTTGCTAACTTTTCTAAATCCTCTCTTGCTGTCATAAAATATTTCACCCCTAATTGATAGATTGTAGTTTTTATGATATATAGTTTCTTATATTATTTCATCCAACAGTAAAATTTGCATCGTCTATAATAACTCCTTGGAGGTCGTGAGCAAATTAAGCACAATCGACTTACATTTTCTTTAGTCTATATGGTTTGAATGAGAAATGTAAAAATGCAACTATGAAATCCTCGAATGAAGAAGATAAAACACAGGATGCTGATTTTAAGATGGTGGAAGAGCTTATGATGGCTTCTTAACTTTAGTTTGATTCGCAGGTCAATAGGCATGTTTAAATACAGGTGTATAGAAAATATTTGTCAAGGTTTTGAAACCAGAATCTATGGTGCATGAAGATGGTTCGTGACTCTGAAATTAAGGAAATATTGGGAAAACACAAAAATGTGGCAGTCGTGGGGCTTTCGCATGAAAAAACAAAGTATAGCTACATTGTCGCTGAGTACCTGAAGGGTAAAGGCTACAGGATTATCCCGATTAATCCTTTTGATGAGGAAATCCTTGGAGAAAAATGCTATAAGAGCCTTCTTGAAATGCCCGAAGAGCTTCAAAAACATGTGGAAATTATTGATATTTTCAGGCCTTCGGATAAAGTTATGCCAGTTGTTGATGAAGCCATCCAGATCAAAAAGAAGTATGGTACCCTGAAGGCTGTCTGGATGCAACTCGGTATAATAAACGAAGAAGGTGCCAACAAGGCTATTGCAGCGGGTTTGAAAGTTGTGATGAACAAATGCATGATGATTGAACACGGGCGCCTTATGGAAAAAAACGAAAATAAAGAATTTGAGCAGATTGAAAAAAAAGAACCTGCTCAGTTGCAGGGTGGTGTCGTTGGCGTGCCAATTCAGCTTAGCGATTCAAATTTTGATGAAAATGTTAATAAGTATGACTTAGTTATTATTGATTTCTGGGCTCCCTGGTGCGGTCCATGCAGGGTTATTTCACCTGTGATTGAAGAGTTATCTAAGGAATACGCCGGGAAAGCCACATTTGCGAAGCTTAAAGTTGATGATAATCCGTTAACTGTAAGTCGTTTCGGAGTCATAAGTATTCCAACAATAGTTATAATGAAAAAAGGTAGAGTGGCCGATCGTATCGTTGAGATAGTTACAAAAAACCTTATCAGAAATAAAATCGAAGAGCACCTGGGATAGCGGTATGGAAAAGCTGAATATATGGAACCTGAAGAGGATTACGGGCAAAACAAAAACCATATCTTACCGCTGCAGGCTTTTACCGTGCTTTTAGGATTAAAACGCATAAATGGATAAAAATAAATCCCAATTGAATATCAACAGTCTCGGAATTATAGTGAACCCGGCAGCAGGCGTTGGCGGGGAGTTCATTGAAGGCGTTGCTTCTAGGGCAATTTCAAAGTTTAGAGATTGCCATGTTATACGTCCCCACATCGGGGAGGGGAGAGAAACTACCATGGCTGCCGTGAGAGCCATAGCCTTCAGCGTTGACGCCATCCTTGTAGTCGGGGGCGATGGCACCATGTCGGATGTGGCGTACAGTCTCTTTAAGGCAGGCGCATCCACACCCATTCTCGGTATCGGGGCTGGCAGTACTAATGCAGGGTCTCTCATAACGGTAAGTGGAGAAGAACTTGATAAGCTTGACCCGTTTGCTTTCGCTGTGCATGAAGTTGGAGGGATACTGGCATTCGTCAATGGAAAACAGATAGGAATTGGTTTTAATGATGTTGTCCTGGGTGATACTGTCCTCACAACCCTTGAAGGTCAGGTTGTACAGGTGAGCGCCGCAGAGTTCATTAAAGGAAAGAAGACGCTCTCTCCTCCTTCTAAAGTCGGAACCACATGGTCGGAGGTGCACATTGAGTGCCGTGGTGAATCCCCAAAACCAGTTCACAGAGGTGTGTTTGGCCAGTTTTTCGCTGCTCCTCTTGAGGAAAGGTATCTCGGCAAAGGGTTGGCAGGAGGCACTTCTTTAGCTTCAGCCCTTGGATTGCCAGCCGGGATTGCCATAACCAGCGAGCCTCTTATCAATTTCAGCATCGGTGTGGAAGAGTTGCTATTTTTGGAACCCATTGTCACCAAGACCGCAAGCCTGAGAGAGGAGGATACTGCGGTGGTCACTGGTCTTCACGAGGGCACATGCCTGAACGTTGATGGAAACCCGCTGGTTCTCATCGGGATTGACGAAGAAATAAGGATACATTATGTTTCCGCTGCTGCGCGCGTGTTGAAGGCAACTCATTAAAAAATATAATCGATAGTGAAATTTTCGCTCACTACCTCGCTGGGTATATTCAACTCGCATCGAATTCTAAGTTAAGGTGCAATTATTGGCAAAAAATAGTAAATGCACCCGGGTTCCTTGATGATAGGAACTGGCACAGGCAATGTAAACTTGAATCGAGACAGATTTCAGAAAAGTGAAAGGAGTGAGATTAGAATGGCGGAATTAGGTAAGAGTATAACAGGTGGAATAATTGGAGGCATAATCGGAGCTACTGTCATGGCTATCGTCCTTATAGCCAGTAAGGTAATGATGGGGCTGCCTAAGTTTGCCGATTTCGTAATAATGGGCACCTTTGTCGGAGGAACAGGAAGCTCAGCCGCAGGCGCAGGATTTATAGCGCATTATCTAACTGGAATAATACTGGGCGCAATCCTTGGAGCTATAGTTGCGTCTGTAGAACGGCTTAGGCTGACAAGTTGGAGAAAGGCTACCGGCATAGGGATGCTATACGGTGTCATCGTATGGCTGGTCTTCTTCCTTCCCATTGTAATGTACGGATTCGCCCCGATAATGATGAAAATGATGGGACCTGCAGCCGCCGGTATGCTTCCCATGGTGCTCGGCATAGCTTTCATCGGGCATTTACTATACGGCATAAGCGTTGGAGCTTTGATATTCGTTGCAACAAGAACAGAGCACACTTCACCTTCAGCGTGCAGCGAATGTGCCACTTGAAATCCAAAAGCTGCCTGCTTTTCCAGGCAGCACCTGTTCTTTTTGGAGAGGTTTATGTTCGATAATATAACCAGCGTTTTAAAAAACAGATCATATCTGATCCTAGCTGTGTTTTCTACTGTGGTCATGACCTATATTTATGCGGTATTCACCAATTTAACAATGGGAGTGGAAATAAACCCGATCAACGGTATTTTGACAATCATCATGGCGATCATTTCAGGGATTTACCCTTACCCTCTTCATTTATAATCTCAGGGAGATGAGAGCTAAAAATTCAGGAAATGTGGGATTTGCAGGCATGTTCTTAGGTTTTTTTACATCAGCATGTCCCTTATGCGCGCCCCTTCTGGTGTCGCTGCTGGGAATATCCGCACCGCTTGCATTTATTTTAAGCAGGAATCTGTGGTTAGAGATAGCTTCTATTGGGATACTGTTATTTGCCCTATACAGACTCTCGAGCAGTATGAATAAGGGCTCATGCTCGGGAAAAAAATCGAATGAGGCTCATTGTTGAGTCTGGTTTTCCTTATATGCGATATCACATGGCGTATTTGTTCTTTCTGTGTTTTTTGAATAGACCCACTTCATCAAGGGCACTATAGCTTCACGCAGCGATTTCCCATCTTCTGTCAGCGAGTATTCAACCCTGGGCGGTATTTCTGCATAGGCTTCCCTTTTAATCAATCCTGCCTCTTCAAGCTCCTTCAGCCTGTCGGAAAGTACTTTGGAATTGATATCGCCCAGAGTATCCCTTATTTCGCTGTATCTTATCATCTGAGAGTTGCCAATGATGTTAATGACCAGCAATGCCCATTTTTTGCTGATAATATCCATCACTCCACCCAAAGGGCAGATGCAGTTACTTTCCTTTTGTAAAGTCATTTTCCTCACTTAAAGCAGCTTTTATTTCAACCACTTGCAACGAATATCAAAGCTCCAACGCTTATGCCGTATAGTAAATGCC
>DAHXMQ010000281.1 GCA_027371625.1 Candidatus Methanoperedentaceae archaeon
GATGAGGAAGATGGAAAGAAAGCGGTTGACATCGATAATATAAAGATTGAGAAAAAAGTGGGAAAAAGCGTGGACGAGAGCGAGCTTGTAAAAGGCGTTGTTCTTGATAAGGACAAGGCACACCACAATATGCCAAATAAAGTGAAGGATGCGAAAATCGCGCTCATCACGCGACCCATTGAATTCAGCAAGATGGAGCTTGAAGCTGAGATTGATATCTCAACACCCGATGAGCTTACCAGATACCTTGACCAGGAGGAGCAGATAGTTCACGATATAGTGAATCGAATCGAGGCTTCGGGGGCAAACGTTGTGCTCTGCTCACTTGGCATTGAAGAGCTTGCCCAGCACTTCCTCGCAAAAGCGAATATTCTCGCGATAGAGAGGGTTGAGAAAAAGGATATCGAGAAGGTAGCACGGGCTATCGGGGCAAATCTCATAACAAGCGTGGATGATTTCAATGCCTCCGATTTAGGAAGCGCGGGACTTGTAGAGCTTCGGGGGCATGGCGAGGAAAAGATGCTTTTCATCACCGAGTGTAGCAACCCGAAGGCTGTGTCCATCGTAATACGCGGCGGAACCGAGCATGTGGTGGATAGCACTGAGCGGGCTCTTGAAGACGCTTTAAGGGTCGTCGGCGTAGCAATCGAGGATGGGAAACTTGTTGCAGGAGCTGGTTCACCTGAGATCGAGCTTGCTCTGAGATTGAAGGACTATGCTTCCTCGCTGAAAGGCAGGGAGCAGCTTGCGGTTTCGAAGTTCGCAGAGGCTCTTGAGGTAGTCCCGAGAACACTGGCTGAGAATGCCGGGCTTGATGCCATTGATATGCTCGTTGAGCTTCGAAGCCAGCACGAGAGGGGGAAGAAGGATGCAGGGCTTAACGTGTTCACAGGAGTGGTCGAGGATATGTGGGAGAACGGAGTTATCGAGCCGTTACGAGTGAAGACGCAGGCTGTGAACTCAGCAACTGAAACGGCAATTATGATTCTGAGGATAGACGATGTGCTTGCTGCCACGGGCGGAACTGAAACCCAAGGCGTAGGTGGCGCCTGCGCCCCGGGCGCTCCGTGCGGCATGGGTGGGATGGGGGGCATGCCTCCCGGCATGATGATGTAATACTTTCACTTCGCTTGCAGAGCATATTAATAGCGAGGAGGCTTTTTCTGGACTGGATTGGAGCGATGCTTCGTTTCCGATCCTCATCCCCTGTTTGGCAGGGCGAATCCAAAAATTAAAAAATAAGCTACTTCACCATCACGATTTCTATTATGGAAACGTTCGATTCTCCTCTATCAGTAGCAATCTTTTCAGTCCCGATCTTGATATCCTTGACTTTGGAGTTCTCCAAAAACCTGTTCTTTGCAACTTCGACTACGTCAACTGCCCTCGAAATTGCCTTTCCTCTTGCCTTCACTGCAACCTCAGATGCTCCGTTGTTGAACTGCGTAACCACTGCAAGTACATAGTTCATCACTGGTTTGTTTCCGATATACACTACGTTATCTTCTGTCATTTTTGCCCTTCCTTACACCGTCAATTACAATGCTCCTACATATATTTAACGAAATTTTTGCAATCATTTATATCCAAAAAGAATCACTGAGGAAACCATGAAAAGGCTATCGGAAATCTATTCGGGCAAGGCAAAGACAGTTTTTAGAACTGACAATCCTGAAAAGCTCATAATGGAATTCAGGGACAGCCTCACAGCCTTCGATGGCAGGAAGAAAAGCACCGCGCCGAAAAAGGGATACTACAATGCACAGATAGCCGCAAAGCTTTTCCAGCTGCTCGGGGAGAAGGGAGTTAAAACGCATTTTGACAGCATGCTTTCCAAGACCGAGATGGTGGTGGATGCCGTAGATATAATAAAAATCGAAGTAATCGTGAGGAATATCGCAGCGGGTTCGCTTACAAAGAAATACCCTTTCAAGACAGGACAGAAGCTCGACCCACCGATTCTGATTTTCGATTACAAGAGCGATGAATACGGCGACCCGATGATTAATGACGATATAGCTATTGCTCTGGGACTTGCCACGAAGGATGAACTTTTCAGGATTCGAGAGCTTGCACTTCGGATCAATTCTATACTTGTCGAGTACTTAGATGAAAGAAATCTCCTGCTGCCCGATTTCAAGCTTGAGTTCGGAAGGCTGGGAGACGAGATAGTGCTGGCTGATGAGATCTCCTGCGATACCTGCAGGTTCTGGGATAAAACAACAGGCGAATCGCTGGATAAGGACGTGTTCAGGTTTGACAAGGGCGACCTTGTGGCTGCATATCGCGAGGTTGCAAGAAGGATAGTGCCTGAGATATTTGCCGATTAAACTACCTTCCCTTTAGCCTTGAAACTCCCTGTTTCACTTTGAGCAGCAACTTTTCAGGCACACATTCAAGTTTTTCAGAATCAAGATAGAATGCCCTTATCCATGCCTGGGTCGCCCTTTCATAGCTGCCAAGATTATAATAAACCAACCCTATGCCGTGGTACGCTTCCGGAGATTCGGGTTCGAACCTCGAAGCTTCCTGGAATTCCCCAAGCGCCTCCTCATACATGCCCCTTTCTGCAAGAATACTCCCAAGATTTATGTGGGCAGGGGCATAATCGGGGTCTAGCCTGAGCGCCTCCCTGAACTCCACAATAGCCTCCTGATTTTTGTTTTGCAGCGCATAGATATGCCCGAGGTTATTGCGGGCAACCGCATACGCTGGGTTTAGTCTGAGCGCTTCTCTGAGTTCTTCTATCGCATCCTCATACCTGCCCGTTCTTGCATAAAGGCTTCCGAGGTTGTTGTGCGCCTCTATGTATGCCGGATTGAGCCTGAGCGCCTCCTGAAGTTCTCTTTTCGCCTCGTCATGCTTTCCCATCTTGTCATAGGTTACTGCAAGGTTATTGTAGGCTTCGATATAACCTGGATTGAACTGCAAAGCGGTATTTAGCTCTTCTATTGCTTCCTCGTATCTGCCTATCCTGTCATAGGCAATGCCGAGATTGTTATGGATATTGTGGCTCAAGCCGATTCCTGTTGTTAGCTGGAAAAATGAGTAATACGTGGCGAAAAGCTTGGAAGTCTCGTCATCCAGCCCGGCTGTATTCTTCAGGTGGTAATAACTTTCTTCCCTGCTATATCGGTTAGCATCCACCTCTATTATAGAATCGATGCTGAAATCTACGAAAATCATCGAATCGGGAGAGAACCCGTCTATCGAGAGAAAGACATGCTGTCCTGCGCTTGCAGCCTTTACCTCAGGCACAAGGCAACTCGTGAGAATATAGCCAAGCTGGGTGATTGCAGCGCAGGAGGCAAGGAATTCCTGCTCTTTCCTCTTGTCCTTTTCGGGAATGCCGGCTCTTTCGATAAGTACAAAAATGTCTTCGTTCCTGTGATCTAAACCATTGACAAGATATTTGATCAGTTTTGTGGGAAAATCGGGGCGATAATAGCCTCTGTTTTCTAATTGAAGCATCAGTTCTTTTAGCAAATTGATTAATCCAGCAGTATCTTTTGCTTCCTGCCCGGTGTACGCAGCCTGCCTGAGCTTTTCGAAGTCTATCTCTTTTAATAAGATATCAAGTTCGTGGAGGATATTCTGGATGGCAGTCTCGTGATAGCCCATGCGTGCGAGCATGTCTTGGATGTCGGAAAATGAGTTTATACGGATCATTTTTTACGGGAGTTTATTTACTATCCGATATAAACCCATCTGACAAACAATTGGTATAATTTTTTAAAGTCATCCGTTACCTTTATATACTATCCTCACTAACCTAAGGTTAGTAACCTCAAGTCACTAACTCGGGGTGAAACAAGACATGGAATCAGCACAATTGTTGGACATACTCGGGAACGAGAACCGAAGGAAAATACTGCAGCTCCTTGCAAGCCGCCCATGCTACATGAGCGAGATAGCAGAGCGTCTTGATGTGGGAGCGAAGGCAATACTGGGGCATCTTTTGCTTCTTGAGAGGTCAGGTCTTATCGAAGCCAATGTTGACGAGCAGCGGCGCAAGTACTTCCATATAACAGACAACCTCCGTCTTGAGGTATTTGTGTCGCCCTACTCCTTCGAGGTTGAGACAACGGCGATAGCCTCCGGCGTCCAAAAGCATGATGCGAAGTCCCGTCAGGCAATAACAGGGCTAAAAGCCCTCTACGGCGAGATACAGGGGCTTCTGGAAGAGAGGCGCAACGTGATGCAGCAGTATCAGCAGTTGCAGTCCGACATCACCGAAGCAATGGGGCAGAGCATGGATGCCATCGAGGAAGTAGCATCCGACCATATGGAGGCTGAGATACTCTACGCGTTGCTGAAAGGTCCGATGAACCAGCGTGCATTGTCCATGCAGCTTGGGATACCCGAATACGTGCTTGAGGGATATCTTGAAGGAATGCTACAAAAAAGAAATAATAAAAGAAGAAGAAAATAACTATAGTATAGGCTGAAAATATATAGAGGTAAGAAAAAATGTTCAATTGGAGAAAACCCGAAAAGGGATTTTTTGAGGAATTTGAAAGAGAAATGGAAGAAATGAACCGGCTCATCGAAAGCATGGTGCGTTCGACAGGCAGCGAGCCTCTGGTTTACGGGTTCAGCGTGCATGTCGGACCAGACGGGGTGCCCCGCATGGAGCATTTCGGGAACGTAAGGCTGACTCCTGAGCTAAATGCCAGGGAAGACGGGCGCAATGTGAGGGAGCCCTTTACCAGTTCGATGATCGATGAAAAGAGTAACGAACTCAAGATAACGGCAGAAATGCCGGGTATAAAGAAAGAAGACATCGCGCTTATATCGACCGAAAACGAAGTTGTGATAAAAGCAGAGGGCGAAAGGCAGGAAATACTACAAGGGCATAAACACCCCATGCCCTGTAGATACCGACAGCGCAACTGCAAAGTATAACAACGGAGTTCTGGAAGTAACTCTCAAGCTCAAGGAAACTCCAAAACCAAAAGGAAAGACAATAAAAATCGAGTAAAGACCCCGTATTTAAATACGGGGATTAAGGTATATATGGATAAAAAAGATAAAACTGTGGCTCTAAAGGTGGCTGAGGCAAAACCCTACGACGCTGGAAGAGGAATTGCCAGGATAGACCCGGACGTGGCATACGACCTCGGTCTGCAAACAGGCGATGTCATAGGTATTCAGGGGGTGAAACGGACTGCTGCAATAATATGGCCTGGTTATCCAGAGGACAGCAACTCCGGGTTGATACGCATCGACGGGACGGTAAGGAGAAATGCGGGCGTAAGCATCGATGACAGGGTTGCGATACGGAAGATACAGACCGCGCCAGCCCAGAAGATACTTTTCTCGCCCACCCAGCCTTTAAAAATCCAGGGAGGAGAGGCGTATCTGACGCACAACCTGGAAGGTCGCGTAATCACAAGGGGGGACGTTGTGGAATTGAATATCATGGGCAGGCGGGTTGACCTTGTGGTCGTTTCCATAAAACCTGTAGCCGATTCTGTCATAATCGGCTCTGCCACAACCATAGAAATCAGCGATAAGCCTGCAAAGGAGATGCCCTCCATTCCAAGGGTTTCCTACGAGGACATAGGCGGTCTCGGGGACGAGGTCAGGAAGGTAAGGGAGATGATAGAGCTTCCCCTCCGCCACCCTGAGATTTTCGAACGCCTCGGCGTTGAGGCTCCAAAAGGGGTTCTGCTTCACGGTCCTCCGGGCACAGGGAAGACGCTACTTGCAAAAGCCCTTGCCTCAGAGACCAATGCGAATTTCCTTACGCTCTCCGGACCAGAGATAATGAGTAAATTCTACGGCGAGTCCGAGGAGAGGCTTCGCGAAATATTCCAGCAGGCAGAGGAGAATGCGCCCAGTATTATCCTGATCGACGAGATAGACAGCATCGCCCCGAAAAGAGAAGAGGTCACTGGCGAAGTTGAGCGGCGCGTTGTGGCTCAACTTCTTGCCGTGATGGACGGCTTGAAGGCTCGCGGTAAGGTCGTGGTCATAGGAGCCACGAACAGACCGAACGCCATCGACCCAGCGCTTCGCCGCCCGGGCAGGTTTGACCGCGAGATCGAAATAGGAGTGCCGGACCGGAAAGCGCGGCTTGAGATCCTTCAGATTCATACAAGGGGAATGCCTCTCTCCGAGGACGTCAAACTTGAAAAATTCGCTGACCTCACACACGGTTTTGTAGGTGCTGACCTTGCTGCGCTCACGCGTGAGGCTGCTATGAATTCAATTCGGCGCGTGCTACCTGAGCTTGACCTCGAAGTGGAGAGCATTCCTGCAGAGATATTGAACAGGATGACCGTAACAGGCGATGATTTCAATAATGCACTGCGCGAGATGACACCGTCTGCGCTGCGCGAGGTTTTCATCGAGTCTCCCAATATACACTGGAGCGATATCGGTGGGCTTGAAGGCGCAAAGCAGGAGTTAAAAGAGGCTGTGGAATGGCCCATGAAATATCCCCTTCTTTTTAAGGGGACTGGTGCAAAGCCGCCAAAGGGTATTTTACTCTACGGTGCGCCCGGAACTGGAAAGACCATGCTTGCAAAGGCAGTTGCAACAGAGAGCGAGGCGAATTTCATAAGCGTGAAAGGTCCTGAGTTCCTGAGCAAATGGGTGGGCGAAAGTGAGAAGGCTGTAAGAGAGACCTTCAGGAAAGCCAAACAGGCTGCGCCCTGCATCATCTTCTTCGATGAGATCGATGCAATAACGCCTACGAGGGGAACAGGCTCGGATTCCCATGTTACGGAGAGGGTTATAAGCCAGCTTCTATCAGAGCTTGATGGGCT
>DAHXMQ010000292.1 GCA_027371625.1 Candidatus Methanoperedentaceae archaeon
TTTGATTCGAAAAAATTTAATGTTGTATGGAAAATAGTTATATACAAATAATTAGAATAGGTGTATGGAAGTAAATTTCGGGGGAAAATATGGTAAAAGAAACTCAAAAAACCACTTTTGAACAGAACATGGAAGCTATGACTAAGCTCTCTCCCAGGGAGATGGAGGCAAAAGTGGCAGAACTCACCAAGATGTGTATCTGCGGTGGATGCCCTACGTATAGCGGAACAGGAGAAAAGAGATTGTTATTCTGCGCAACCGGAAAAAGCAAAATAATAAAAAAAGAGAAGGGATGCCTCTGCCCTGGATGCCCTGTCCAGAAGAAACTGGCTCTGCGGTGGGATTACTACTGCCTGAAGGGTTCGGGTAAAGAACAGGCTGGAATATAACTTGGTTAAATGGCTATGCGCAGTCTGCAATATCTATGTTTATGATGAGGAAAAAGGCGACCCGCTGACAGGTATAAGCCCGAATACAGTGGTTTCCGAATTCCCTGATTCGTGGAGATGCCCTGTTTGCGGGGCAACAAAGGACAGGCTTGTTCGGATTTCAGAGGAGGAATACTGGCAGAAAGCAAGGGCTTATACCGATTTTACCGAGAAAAAGGAGCAGGTAAGAAGTATTTTAATCGGGGCGGATAATCCACTAACACAGCCGGAGTTAAGGCAGGAATACGGAGTACCGCTGGGTCTGCGGGGGATAGGTCAGGGCTTGACCTATCTCAACAATCTCAAAGCCCTCTCAAAATACAGGCTTAAAAAAAGGCTGATAACACAGCATGAAGAGCCTGTCATTGAAACCACGTTCCTTGGGAAAAAAATAAGCGTGCCTGTACTCGGTGCTCCGATGAGTGGTCTGAGCTATGTGAGCAACATAACCGAGGAGGATTTTGCCTTTAACATTCTGGAAGGGTGTAAAGTTGCCGGCACTATCGGGTTTACGGGCAATACATCCCGTGACTATGAGGTTATACACCCTGCGATAATTGCTCTTAAAAAAGTCAATGGCGATGGGGTGAACATCTTCAAGCCCCAGTCGCAGGATGCTCTTTTAGACTTAATAAGGCAATCAGAAAAAGAAAAAGCAATCGCCGTTGGCATAGATATAGACGGGGCAGGCTCAGTAAACTTCGCTCTGGCAGGGAAGCCTGTTTTCAGGAAAACCATCGATGAACTCAAAGAGCTTAAAAGCTCAACAAGGCTTCCTTTCATTGTCAAAGGGATAATGTGCGAGGAGGACGCCTTGGCGGCGATAGATGCCGGGGCAGATGTGATAGGCATTTCAAATCACGGCGGCAGGGTGCTGGATTCAGGTCCTGGCGTGGCTGATGTACTTTCGAATATTGTGAAAGCAGTTAGAGAGACAAAAAAAGGAAAAGAAATCGTGATAACAGCAGACGGCGGGGTAAGAACAGGATTTGATGTTGTTAAAATGTTAGCCCTTGGAGCTGATTTTGTGCTTGTGGGAAGACCATTAGCAAGGGAGGCGGTTTCAAGCGGGGTCGAGGGGGTAAAGAGAATCTTAGAGTATATCAAAACCGATGTAAGGATTGCAATGATAATGACTTCCTGCAATAGTCTTGAAGAAATAGATGGGACTATTCTTGTTAAAGGACGTTAGGCGTTTGGCTCCTTGCGAGTTTGCGAGCAAAAGATTTATTACTCTGAAGTTTTATAGACTTTGCATGGATGGATATACCCTGATGGGTCAGGTGGAATACCATGGAGCGCAAAACGATAGCAATACAAGAAAGTATCCCGGTTGAGCTGTACAACAAATTGTTAGATTTCGGGGACGGTGAGCTAAAAGAAGGAATCCAAAAAGCTGTTCATCTGGCATACGCTATGGAGGTAATACAAAAATCACAGACGAACGAAGCGATAGAAATCTGGAGACGAATGTTTAATAATTAAGCCAGATAGTTATCGCCATAGTAGCAAAAGAAGGATAGGATAGGTGTTTAGGCTGCTTTTACCTTTTGGTAAAGGCAACTATTTGAATTTTTTTGCAAAAAAGTGGATTTTAAAAAACGGATTTCATGCAATGAATATTAAAATAGATAACGATATTATACAAAAAACTACTAAATGCAGGAAAAACTTTAGCTGTCTATCTGGTGAAATCCCTCCCTGTCAGGTTGAAGAAAGCGTGGGCGAAGTAATTTTCATCAGGTGTAAAGAGCAAAATCCCTGCCAGTATCGGGCGTATTTTGGCTATTCCCGCATATGTACCTGCCCTGTGAGAAAAGAACTTTACTCTCGATATAAAATCTGAATAGACGCAGGTCAAATCTCAAGGCTTCTGTGTGCTTTTATGTAAGCCACAAGCCCTCCTTCCTGCAGTATCCTGTTCATGACAGGAGGTAAAGCCTGAAAAGCTATTTCTGTCCCTTTTGTTTTATTCCTTATAACGCCTTTTTCCATATCAAGCAGAAGTTCATCCCCCTCATCTATCTCATCCGTGTTGCAGGTTATGGCAGGCAGCCCTATATTGATGCAGTTCCTGTAGAATATCCTCGCAAAGCTCTTGGCAAGTACAGCCTTTGCGCCTGCAATCTTTATTATCGTGGGGGCATGCTCCCTGCTTGAGCCAAGACCGAAATTTTCTCCTGCCACGACAAAATCCCCGCTTCGCACCTGTGATGCAAACTCTGGTCGGGCTCCCTCAAGTACGTGTTTTGCAAGCTCAGGAAGATTGGAGCGCAGGTGGAAATACCTTCCAGGCGCAATCAGGTCTGTGCTGACACTGTCGCCGAACTTCCATGCCTTTCCCATCACATCACCTCCCTCGGGTCTGCGATTTCACCCTTCAATGCTGTGGCTGCCGCAACCGCAGGGGAACCAAGGTAAATAAAGGCATTGGGATTACCCATCCTTCCCTTAAAATTCCTGGGCTGGGTGGCAAGGCACACATCACCATCGCCTAATATACCCATGTGAACCCCGTCGCACGCCCCGCAACCCGGCGAGGTTACCACAGCGCCTGCCTCTACAAAGGTTTCCATGGTGCCGTCGTGCAGGGCTTCAAGATATACCCTGCGCGAGGCAGGGGTTACAAT
>DAHXMQ010000334.1 GCA_027371625.1 Candidatus Methanoperedentaceae archaeon
CGTGAACTCTGTGTAATCCGAGCCGTGTTCGTGGAGTTCACGTCTGCTATAATCGTGCATGCAGCCTCGATCAGCGGGATTCCCGTATCACTCGGCGAGATTGTGGCTTCAGGAATTATCGGAATCGGTTGCGCCAACAGCGGAATGCATATCGTTAAAAGCAATACAGTGAAGAAAATAGCGATTGCATGGGTGATTTCACCTTTAATTGCTGCGATTGTGGCTTTTGTTCTAATCAACACCTTTTGAAATACGCGTTGCGACAGCGGTAGAGACATCCTTTGTTGAATACTTGCCTCCAAGGTCAGGCGTAGTAATCCCATCCAAAAGAGCGCTGTTCACAGCCTCCATGACCATCGCGGCTTCTTTTTCCCATCCAGCCCATTCAAGCATCATCTTGACGCTCAGTATGGCAGCAATCGGGTTCGCAATGCCCTTGCCTGCTATATCAGGGGCGCTGCCATGTATGGGTTCGAAGAGTGCATACCGCTCGCCAATGTTGGCACTCGGACATAAACCAAGCCCGCCAGCGACAGCAGCCGCCACATCACTCAGGATATCCCCGAAAAGATTGGTGGTCAGAATAACATCGTATTTCTGAGGATGCAGCACCAGATCATACGCCATGGAGTCAACAAGCATCTCATTATAGGAAATGCCGTTTTTCTTTGCCACGCCCATACATACATCGCGGAAGAAAGAATCCGACTTCAGCACGTTTGCTTTATGGACAATCGTAAGTTTTTTCCTTTCTTTCGCAAGCCTGCAGGCAGTTTCCGCAATCCTTTCGCTGCCCTTGCGCGTTATGACCCTTGTAGTGTAAGCTACATTCTCATGCAGTTCCTCCACTCCTGAGTACATGCCCTCGGTATTTTCCCTTATGATGACAAAATCGAATTCCTTTGCGCATGGTAAAGTGACTTTTTTCAGGGGAACGAAGGGACGGATATTCGCATACAAATCCAGTTCCTTGCGCAGGCGCATCAGCACGCTTTTATAACCCGGGTCAGGCGGGGTGGTGATTGCCCCGAAGAGTATGCAATCGCATCCCTTTATGATGTCCATATCATCGTCGCTGAGCGCGCTTCCTGTCCTTTCCCATTTGCCGTAACCGATATCAAGAGGTATTTTCTCGATATCAAGACCTAAAGCATCAAGTACAAAGAGAGCTGCGGGTATAACTTCTTTACCGATACCGTCACCAGGTGCAATTGCGAGCTTCATTTACATTTTTCCTTCCAAAGATCGAATGTAATAACGATTTCTTTATCCTAAAGCACCCAAGAAGCAGAGGAAGCCTTAAAGTAAAGCTTTCAACCGTTCCAAGCAGTCTGGAAAAACAGGTCGCAAAAAAAACAGCGGAACTCAAATGCCCCCAAAACTCCGAAATTTTAGAAAAATTAGAAAGCGATCCACACCAAGCCCTTGAATTATTAGCTGATAAATATTACAGTGGAGACAAGGATAAACTTATCAGAGAATCGTCTAATTTACTAAGAGATGAAATCTGGGTTAATGAAATTAATCGTTTAGTTAATTAAAACATAAGTCTAAGATTTTTATTGTTGTATGGTTTTCGTGCTCCTTAACTTGACAGAATCTTTGAAAGGAGTTTTGGGGGCATTTGAGTTCCGCTGTTTTTT
>DAHXMQ010000356.1 GCA_027371625.1 Candidatus Methanoperedentaceae archaeon
ATATACCTCACCATCGCATCCATTGCTGATTTCCAGCCTTATGTAACCTCAGGCATCGTATATCGTTGGCGAGCCCTTGGATGCCCAGACAAAGCGCTCAAGCCCGTAGCCCGTATCCACTATATAATTGTCCATTTTTTCATAGGTTTCACCCTTAATGTTTATTGAGCCGCCTTTTGTCTGCTTTAAATCCATGAAGACAAGCGTGGCAAGCTCAAGACCTCCAACCAGCACTTCCACGCTTGGACCTGCGTTCCCTCCTCCTGCCCACGGCGACTCCTTATACGTTATCGCGTTCAGGTCGCATCCAAGCTCGGATAGAAGGGTATCGCATAATTCCACAGTCCTGTCCTTCCAGTAGATCTCGTTCCCGCGCGAGTTGAAACAGTGGTGCGCCATCATCTCGAAGGTGGTGAGATGCCTGCCGCTCCTTCCTACTGCATCGAGGTCATCAAGCCTTATGCACGGCTGGGAAATAGTTAGTGGATTCGCAGGCGGGGGGACGATGCCTGAGGTTACATAAGGCTGGAAATCAGCAATGGATGCGATGGTGAGGTATATGTCGTCACGCCAGCGTGCAATCACAGGATAACGCTTCACCCTCGTGTGCCCATGGCGCTCGAAGAACGACAGGTATGCCTCGCGCATGGAGGATATGTCGTACTCCTTCCTGAAAACCGGAGCGCCGATGAACGAGTATTCTACGCATGGCGCATCCCCGCATAGCTCGGCTTCGGGGTCGCGTGTCCAGAAGTTGTTGCCGCATTTCGGGCATTGCTTCCGCACAAAGCCGTTCTGTTTGAAATAATCAAGCTGGTACTCGTCCTGTAGCATAGCGGTCTGTAATTGTTAGGGGGATACATAATTATATTGGAAAAAGAGGACGGTTCGGGATGTGTTGGCAAATTGAACCGATTCCCAAAAAAGAATGTTACAGAAATTATACGCAATTTTAGAGGAAAATGTTGCCGAATAAAGAGGAACGATTACTCGTCCCTCCTCTTCTAAGAACCGTACGTGAAAGTTTCCCTTCATACGGCTCAAGCATTTCATCACCCTTTCTATATCGGGCGGCAGTTTTCAATTCGAGAACTGCCTTTGTATTTCCAGATTACAGCCCAATAACACTTTAAGTGTCTGTAAGCATCTCGCTTTTCAGCGTAATTGATTACTTACATTCTTAGGTTTGTCTCTGTTCCTACAATGAAACACCATTGGCAAGTCTGCACCCTTTCAGGTTGAGGCGAATCTTAAGCCTCTATTCAGCCGATTACAGGCTGACTTTTGCTTTTTGCCATATCCTCTACCCTCTACGCCATTGTCTTTCCTTAAGGAATTCCTACCCAAGTTTTTGGGAGCGTATAGGGCTTACCAAGTTCTACATCGTGCATAATTTTTGGATACTTTAGAAGCCACCTATAAGCCGGGAATCATTTGTCCGTTTCCCATAATGTACGTGCAGCCATTATGGTCATACTCCATACCTTTTGGTTTAAGCGTGTTTCAGACTATTTTCGCTCATTAATCCTTACGACTCTTTCGATGGTTCAGCTTTCGTTTCTTCATAGTATCCTTACCCTAACAGTTCATTTAATTTAGTCTTTAAATTTCTCCATATTGTCCTGAGAGCTTTACACCCTGGTGTTACCACCAGCGCATATCTCAGTAGGATTACCCCAAACGGAAGGGGTAGCGCACGGCAATGCATGATGCAACTTCTTGTCGCAAGCACATTAGGATATTTACTATTATGAATTAAACGTTGGATCGGATGTGGGATACCGCAAACCTTAAATGACAAAGACTCATTGATACTAAATTATAGTTATATTATATTATAATCAAGCACGAAGGAAGTTAGGAGGTATTAAGTGTGTATAAGATATCAATAGACATTCCACAACCGTTTCTACAGGCGTTAGATGAGATGGTTCGACAAAGCGGTGCGGGTTCTAAGGAAGCGTGGGTAAAGAACGTGGTTAGGAACTTTTGCATTGATGCTCAGATAAAGATGGATGGAGTGAAAGATTTAATGGAGTATCAGAGAAGGTGGATGTACTTGCTAGCCCAATGGCCATGAATTACGTAGAGTTGAACTAATTAGAAGTAGGCTGATATGAGCAAGGAGGATTTATGGATTGTAATAGGCAGAAGTAAGGTCGATCTTAGTTTTGGTGGACAACTCCTGAACAACTTTGAGAAAACAATAAAAGATGCGGGGTATGATTTAGACATAGAAGAAATAGAAGTTGCTAAGAACACGACAAGTCAAATTTCATCAGTTGTTTCACAGTTACCATCTGAGACACAAGAAAAGATGAATAAAATTCAGATGGAAATTATAGAGACTACTCTGCAAACTAGTAAAGAATTCCAATCAGCACTAACAGATACAGTTAAACAAATAGAGGGGGGATATAGGGCTGTCATGACTATGTATGAGGTGGCTTTTTATCTCGGAATTGCTTTGATTTTGTTTTCCATATTTTTTGCTGTTTGGAAGGGGGAAGTGCTGCTATCATTGGTTTTTGGAGGACTTGGAATTACTGATGTTATTGCATATTTTATTACTAAACCACCCCTTGAACTTCAAGATAGTAGAGCAAATCTTGCTCAACTTCAGGCAACATACTTTAACTGGTTTAATGATATGTACAATTGGAATAGTTATCTCGGTTATTTAAGCAAGTCACAATATGTTAGATACCAAGATTTGAAAGATATTTCGATGACAATGTTAGAAAATACAGAGAAGACATTGAATTTGATTGACGACCATTGTAAATTAGGAATAATTAAAGTCTCAACATCGGAAAAGCTTACTAATTTAAAAAATCTTTACGACAAGGGCTCGATTACAAAAGAAGAATACGAAAAAGCCAAGCAGAAGTTGCTCAGTTGAATTCAGCTAAGAATTCTGCTAAACTCGAATTATTCGCTATAATGCAAAGAATAAAAATTTTTAGATGCTCAAGAAAAACATCTGAAAATCATGCCACTGCAAGCCTTTTCTCAATATCAGCAATCTTTAGCTTGAGTGCGGTAATCTCCTCTATAACAGGGATGCGCTTTTCCAGAGAATCAAGCCTTACGGTCATTTCTGTTCTAAGGCTGGATATCTCCATCTTTGTTTCATTCCTGAGGCTGGTAATCTTTTCATCCAAGCTGCCAATCTTAATGTCTATGCCTTCAAATTTAGTATCCATACCTTCAAATTTAGTATCCATGCCCCCAAATTTAGTATCCATACCCTCAAATTTAGAGTTCATTTCATTTCTAAGGCTGTCGATCCTTTCATTTGTTGAATCTATCCGTGTATTAATAGCTTCAAGTTTGCCTTTTATCTCATTGAACTCAGGCATTAATACTTGTTTTATCCATGAAGGAATCTTTTCGACGGGCATAAGCTAATATTTGAATTACAATCTATTTAATCTTATTTTCTTGCCATTCTCTGCCATTATGTTCCCTCTGGTTTGGATTCTGATTTTTCCGCTTTCGGTGCTTCTTCTTTCCTTTTCTTCCTGGGCTTGGCTTTTTCTTCGCCGCTCTCTCTGGGCTTGCGGGCTTCTTCGACCCATTCCATTTTCCCAAGGGCATGCTGGCGCATCGTAAGACCGATTTTACTGTCTCTTGGTTCGCGCTCGTTCAGGCTTACTGCTATTATTCTTGCGCGTACCTTATCTCCTTCAGTCACCGAACGTCCTGATTCCTTGGTTATAAGGCGTGAGTTTTTCTCATCATAGCTAACGAATTCATCCGTAAGCTGGCTCACATGCACAAGACCGTCGAGTGGACCTATGCCGACAAATATCCCGAATTCCACGACTTCTACCACGCCTCCCTCGATAATCTCCTGCATCTCGGGCATGAAGGTCAATGCATCAAAAACCGCATCATAATACACACCGCCATCCCCTGCAAGTATATGTCCTTCGCCAACCTCGATAACATCCTTTACCGCAACGATTGCACCTATTTTTTTATCCACGAGTCCTTCAAGCTTATCCCTCAAAGCAAGTTTGACGGCTTCGTGAACAGGTTCGCCGAGCAATTCAGGTGCAATTCTCACCGTATCTGATAGTCTCATTTTTCTATACATCTAAATCCTCTTAGTAAAAGTTTAAACGAGTCTTATCCTGAAGATACACAATAGTAACTCCCTTACTACATAATCTTTTCTTTAATTCAATATCATTTGTTAAAACCGCAGCGTCCATCTCAACAGCCAAATCTGTTATTATATCATCTGCAAACCCGTTCTTTTCTATTATGGTACAGCAGTCAAGCAGCGACAGTGCGATTTTTGCTGCTACTTTATCCTTACCTCTTCCCTGCGAATAAATTTTTTCAAGCTCTTTTACAGAAGCCCTTGCAACAAGACATGAATCAAAACCAAGACGCTCAAGCTCTGAAAAAATATCAAGTCCGAACTGCCCGGGTATCATCAGCCCATTGGTATCGATTATCACTTTTGATTTCATTTAAATTCTTTCAGTATGCCTGAGCCGATGAGCCTCCACCGCGCCCCGACTCTACGAGAAATAGCAATATGCGCACCTTTATCCGCGCAGATCGGTCTTTTAAGTTTTACCTCTGCATCCTGAGAACGTGCGCTCGTTACCACGCCTATGGTGGTTGCAGTTCCGATATTGAGCATTAGTGGTTCATTTGAGTGGATTGGCTCTACTGCGGATTCGTCGCTTATTCCAACCACGCGCGGAAGGAGTTTTGTTTCCATCACGAAGCCCGAAAGTGAAGGCGGGAGCGCCCCGGGAATACCTGCCACCTGCCCGACAAGGGCATCGCTCTTGGTGAGGGAAGGATCAAGTTTGGTGCCTACGCCGATAAGACCGCCTGGCATAGCATCTTCCAGCTCCTCATTGCCTGCATGTATGGTTGTGATTACGGTTTTTATTGGAACCCATTTGACAGTGCCGCCTGCTTCAACTTTTCTTCCAGGTCGCATCTCTATCTCATCGCCTGGATGAAAAACTCCTTGGTTCAAGGAGCCGCCGATTGCCCCACCTACAAGCTTATCAGGAGATGTCCCGGGTTTGTTTATATCGAATGACCTTGCCACGAACATAAGCGGAGGTTTTTTCAGGTCATGCTTCGGAGTAGGGATATATTTTTCAATCGCTTCGATAATGAGATCGATATTCGAATTCTGCTGGGCTGAGACTGGAATGATCGGTGCATCCTCGGCTATGGTTCCTTTTACGAAATTCTTGATCTGGTTGTAATTTTCAATAACCTTTTCGCGTGGAACGACATCTATCTTGTTCTGGATAATTATGATATTCTTTATGCCCAGGATGTTCAAAGCCATCAGGTGCTCTTTTGTCTGAGGCTGCGGACACTGCTCGTTTGCGGCTATGACGAGAAGTGCGCCGTCCATCAGCGCTGCGCCTGATAACATGGTTGCCATCAGCGTCTCATGACCCGGTGAGTCCACGAACGAGATAGGGCGAAGAACTTCTGTTTTAGCGCCGCATTTCTCGCATATTTCCTTGGTTGTGTAGCAATCAGGTTCAGGGCAGTTCGGGCATTTCCTGAGCACCACATCCGCATAGCCAAGCCTGATTGAGATTCCTCTTTTTATCTCCTCGCTGTGCCTGTCTTGACATTGAAGAGGTTGTAGAACTGCGCTCCATTGCAGTACATCCAGGTTTGCGCAATAAGGGCATAGGTTC
>DAHXMQ010000365.1 GCA_027371625.1 Candidatus Methanoperedentaceae archaeon
CCATTCAGTACCCATGACGTATAAATTGATACTTATACTATATATTTATTTAGTATAAGTTTAGCGTTTTACTATAATTTCTTAAAGGTCTCATTAAATTCTTTTAATTCAGACAATTTAGTTTCTATTTTATGTGCAAACTCCTCGCTATAATCATCTGTAGAAACCATGTCTGTCAGAGCATCCAACAATCTGTTTCTTTTCTCAAAATCCCAATTTGAGATTTTATATAGTTCTATTTGAACTAATGGGAGCTTATGCACATTCCTTAGATAGTCAACTCCGCCTATTACGGGTCGCATTGCTATTGTTATAGCATCGAATAAATCAGAATAAAAAGAACCTAATACAGAATCAATTGATTTGTATTGGCTATTATGATAAGAATATTCCATAGTAATATGTGTAATTTAGTTTTATTAATATAAGTTTTTTTCTTTTTGTTTCCACTAAATTTTGCAAATATTATTCTTATAATTAATTCAAACTATATTAATTTAATCTTCCAATTCCTCAAATTTCGTTAATCCCTTTGTTTCCTCCATACTCCTTAACTTAACAGTATCTCTCGTGGCTTAGTTATAAATACAAATAATTGGAATTTACTAATTGGAGTTTCTTATATGAAGAAAATGACAGAGCAGCATCTCATCAATGCATTCGGAGGAGAAAGCCAGGCACACATGCGATATTTGCATTTTGCAAATCAGGCTGTAGTGGAAAAATTCAACAACGTTGCCAGATTGTTCCGTGCAATCGCACATGCCGAATACGTGCATGCGGGAGACCATTACAGGGAGTTAAAACACCTTGACGGCGGATTTGTGGCAAACAGCATGGCAGCCTTCGGTCCGGGTGATTCCAGGAAAAACCTTAAACTTGCCATCGCAGGCGAAACATTTGAAATCGAGGAAATGTATCCTGCGTATATCGAAGTCGCAAAATTCCAGGGAGAAACGAGAGCACAGAGAAGTTTCGAATGGTCCTACGGCACAGAAAAAATGCACAAGATGCTGTACGAAAAAGCACTGAACTCGGTAAATTCAGGAAAGGATGTTAAACTCGGTCCGATTCAGGTCTGCGAAGTTTGCGGATATACGCTGGAAGGGGAAGCGCCGGATAGATGTCCCCTGTGCAACGCAACGAAAGACAAATTCACTGCATTTAGATAATTTCCGCATCATTATAGAGATTTACAGCCATTATGTGACCATCGTACCCGTTTATCTCTATTATCTCGCGCCTGCCTTTTATCTCCCATACAGGAATATGCAGGAGATCCATTGTCAGGTTTATGTTCTCAGGTTCGGGGGAAATTATCTTGTTCTGGAAAACAATCGTATCTCCTATCATCTCGTTCAGCCTTACCTCCTTCAGATGCTCCCTGCTTATGGAATTCAGGGCTTTATTTACCGCATCCTTTTTCTGTACAAGAGGCTGCCTTATCTCGTAATTCTGGGTCGGTATGAAGGTATTGTCCTGTATTTCCTTGAACTTGATAAAAGAATTCTCTCCCGTAATGGCGTGGATATATCCCTCACCATCGCCCGAAAGCTCAACCGCTTTTGATTTGAACTTCTTCTGGATATTAAAGGAATAGCTATAATGCCAGACAGGAATGAATTTTAAAGTCTGGCTTTTTGCACTCCCGACTTTTGCCTCGGCTATGGATAGTGCATCTGATTTTCCTATATTGACAGGAATAGAACGCAAAAGTATCCTGATGGTTTTTTCATATTCCTGTTTCGGGACTTCTGCCGGGATTTCTACAACCGGAATTTCAATCTTCTTCTCCTTGAGTGGTATTTTCTCTCCAAGTTCCATGCCTCCAAGAACAGACCTGCCTATCTGTGATTCAAGCTCACCCCTGTCCCAGAGCGCAAGCCCTTCATCGAGAGCAGCCGTTCGTGTTTTATCACCAAAGAATTCCGAGATCAGGATTCCCTTGCTCCTGTACCGTCGCACGATGCTGGAAAAGTATCTTATGCTGTTAAGATTCGGGTCGTTTTCAAATTTTATCAGAAGACGCTCGGTATCCTTTTCTGCGATCAGGTCGCAGATATCAGAAGAATTCGTGATGTAGCCGTAGTGAGTGAAGATATTTCTTACAATATCAACTACCCCCTGCTTATTCAAAAGCGACACCTCGCTTTATGAATCCACGTATGCCCGTGCGCTGGCACACTGTGTACGGTGTCAACTGACGTGACGGTTGTGTGTTGTAAACTGGCGCAACAGTTTTTGATAAAACTTTCCCAAAGTTTTTCATGGCATCTTGCCTCACTGGAATACTTATCTTCTCCTTCGCTATATTTATAACACATAGTAATTATACATGATTGCTGAATGATGATGTCCGACATAATGTTCATAACCTCACGGATTGAAAATATGATGTACGAGGTAACCTTTGACCCGGCAAAACGCAAAGGGAGCATAATAGTAAATACCTCCATTGTAGATGAACCTGATTTTAAAAGGGTTATTGGTCTCATCAAGCAGGCTGTCCACAGCGGTTTGTCCGTAAGCCCACACATAAAAATAATATATCCGGGTGAAAAAATCGGGAATTTAAGGATGGAAAAGGGTAAAATAGGGATTGCCACCGCCTGCAGCATCACCATAGACGGCGTACTGCTGAAAGCAGGAATACCTGTCAAGCCTAAATTCGGCGGCGTAGTGGAAATACACGAAGGCTCACCATTGCGCTTTACCGATATACTGACCTACGAAAGCACAACGATCGACCCGCTTGATGTGCTGATGTCGCAGGAACTCACATCCGTGACCGAGATGGTAAATACAGGCTCAGGCAAGATTCTTGCGAATATGAGGGAAGCACCTATGGCAGCCCGCGATACGATAGAGCAGGTGCTCGATTCGCTTGTGGAAGCAGGATTTTCATGCATCCTTGAAGTGGGGGAACCCAATAACGATATCCTTGGCGTACAGGTGGGAAGGGATAAAATCGGGATTGTGGTGATTGGTGGCACTAACCCGATGGTGCTTGTGCAGGAGCATGGCATTGAAATCAATACGCAGGAGATGTCGATACTTCTTGATATCGAGGAAATGGTGCATATAGACGAGTTGAAATTATAAAATCTGGGACAAACTATTTAAGGATTCGTGACCAAGATGCAATGGGGTGAATCAAATGACAATAAGAAAGATTAAAAAAGTCAAAGCGGGAATGTGTAAGTGTCATTCCTCCTGCGTTTAAATATTTTATTTTTTAATATTTTTTATTCAATTTCCGGGTCAGAACAAACTGTCCAGCATCACATGCAGTGCATTGGCTGTTATTATTCCTGCAAGAAAAATAAAAACGTAAATAGATGAAAACATGGCCTGCGGCAGGGAATTAAACAGAAGATAATACGCACCGAGAAGTATGGTGCTGATATACAAAATCCTTACAACTGCTCCATACACGATATTATGCGAACTCTGCCCGTGCCTAAACGTCCACTTATACGGAAGCCATAAAATCTTAAGCCTGCCCCACCTTTTTATCGCCGTACTGTCGGTATCAAGGTCAGGAGTTATGAAATCCGTGCCTATATAAAAACCTGCAATAAAAACAAGTAGTTTCAGGTTAACGACAGGTATTTTCCAAACATAAAGCAATGCCGCGCTTGCGATAAAAAGCGAGTAATTGAATATCCTGTGTGTATTATAGCCGGGCATTACGAATTCAATTCACGCGCCATGTCCTTTGCAAAATATGTAAGAATCATATCCGCCCCCGCACGCTTTATCGAAAGCAATGACTCATGCACCACTTTGCGCTCATCCAGCCAGCCGTTCTTTGCAGCAGCTTTTATCATGGCATACTCGCCGCTGACATGGTAAGCTGCGGTCGGCATCACGAACTTTTTCTTTATTCGGTAAATGATATCAAGGTAGGGCAGGGCTGGTTTGACCATTATGATATCAGCTCCTTCCTCGATATCAAGTTCGACCTCGCGCAGTGCCTCGTTCGTGTTTGCCGGGTCCATCTGGTACGTGGAGCGGTCGCCAAAAGTGAAACCCGAACACGCTGCTTCCCGAAAAGGACCGTAGAACGAAGAGCAGTATTTTGCCGCGTAGGACATTATAGGGATGTTCTGGAAACCGTTATCATCAAGTGCACTGCGTATCGCTCCAACCATGCCGTCCATCATGCCCGATGGCGCGACCATATCTGCGCCTGCGCGTGCGTGGCTTACCGCAATCTTCCCGTAAACAGGAAGGGTCGGGTCGTTTAGGATTTCGGTACCTCGCACCAATCCGCAGTGCCCGTGGGATGTATATTCATCAAGGCACAGGTCGGTTATTATGACAAGTTCATCTCCTACCTGTTTTTTTATCGCACCCACCGCTTTCTGGATCACATCCTCGTCTCCGCAGGCATGCGAACCGATCTCGTCTTTCTCTTCTGGTATTCCGAACAATATAATCGCAGGTATCCCGAGGTCGGAAATGCATGCAGCCTCATCCGCAACCATCCCAAGCGGCATGCGGAAATATCCTGGCATGGAATTTATTTCCACAGGCTTGCCTGCGGTCTCGTCAACAAAAACAGGGCAGATAAGGTCTTTAACATTTAGCGTAGTTTCACGCACAAGCGGTAAAAACTTGGACGAGCGCAGTCGTCGCATGCGAGTGATCGGGAACATACTGCTTTTATTGGATGGGAAGTACTTAACCATTACCGAATGAACGAATGAACAGAAATCTATATACTCAATAAAGAATTTATCATGTGGTGAGGAAAATTAGACTATGGATCCGAAAAATAAAACACTAATACCTTTGATTATCATATTCTTCATCATTGGAGTTGTTGCAGGGTATTTGGCTCATCAACCGGTGACGATTGAGAAAACTGTGACTGTAACTGTTACACCAGTTCCCACCCCGACGCCTACTCCAACTCCCACCCCGACGCCTACAACAGTAGCCCCGACACCCACTCCAACTCCCACTCCATCGGTAAGCGACTTTGTTGTAAAGGATAACTATGTCCCTGACACAGATATTCCATGCACCGGCTGTAAAATGATTATCGAAGGATACAACACTCTTGCCCCGACAGGATTGAGTATTCACCATGGACAATCTGTTGTGATCAGCGTTACCACTCAGTCGTTACCTAAGCCCATCTGGCTTATCCTGTATGATACCGCAAATTGCAGCCCCTGCCTGCCCCCGTATCAAAAATACTTAGGGACGTATGACGGTGGCGTCTTTATAACTTTTAATAATAAGGGAACATATAATTTTAAAACTGAAATTCGTTCAAGCGACCCCAATATATTGCCGACAACTTTTACAACAAACACCACGATAAGTGTTTACTAACATCTCTTTAACGTCCTGTGCACTGCGATGATGTCGGGATAGTAATCACTTTTGCAATGACAACAACCGCGCTTCCCACTTCCAAGACATCCACAGCTTTGCCTTTTAATAGCTTTTCCTTTTCCAATACAAAAAACGAGGAGTCTAGGATGATTTTCTCCCCATCCACGGAAAGTGCTATGCTTCCTGAATCAGCAAGTTTCGGATCCATATTCCTCAGAGCCTCAGCAATTGATTTTGCCCTGCCTCTGTACGTTCTTCCGAGCATCTTCATATTCGGTATGATTTCACGAGCAACAAGCTCAAAACCAGGTTTTCCCGTCTTAAGTGAAATTCTTGAATTTGCAGCACCTGCGATATCGGAACCATCCTTTAGAGAGGAATAGATCTCAATATTCGAAAGCGAAGAATTTAATGCCATGCCGTGTTCTGATTTATAGCGCCTGATGGCGGAAGCTATCTCTTTTATCATTTCGCCGCTCGCTTCAGCTTCTTCGTCGATGAGCGATTCGTTCACCTCTGGCCATGTTTGAAGATGCACACTTTCCTTCTTTATGTGGGAATATACCTCCTCTGAGAAATACGGCAGAAACGGCGCAAGGAGCCGTGAAAGTGTTTCGATAGTAACAAAAAGCGTGTACTGCGCAGCCTCTTTTCCTTCGGCTTCACCGTATAATCTCGATTTTACAAGCTCTATATAATTATCAGCGAGGATGTCCCATGCGAATCCTCGTATTGCCTTGAAGGTCTCATCGAACTGGTAGGCATCCATCTTTTCAGTTGCATCTTTTACCAGCCTGTTCAGCCTGCTCAGGAGCCATCTGTCAACAGGCTTGAACTCCGCGGGTTTATCCGATAAATGCGGCAGGGAAAAACGCACGATGTTCCAGAGTTTCTGCAAAAAGCGCGAACCTGCGACTACATCCTTCCATGAAAAGATGATGTCAGAGCCAGTGGTGCCTCCAATGGCAGCCCATTGCCGAAATGCATCCGCGCCGTGCTTCCTGATCACCTCTTCAGGCACAACGAAGTTGTTCCGCGACTTGCTCATCTTGTGTCCGTCCTCCCCGAGCACCATGCCGTTGAGCAGTATGGTCTCCCACGGTTTTGTATCAAGGAGAGCCTTTGTTCTCAGGATCGTATAGAAAGACCAAGTTCTTATTATGTCATAGCCCTGAGGTCGCAGCTGCGTCGGCAGGAGCGGTTCCCTGCCACTTAGCCACCCTGAAACATGGAGTGCTGAGATGGATGAATCCATCCACGTATCCAGCACATCTTCTTCCCCTCGCCATTCGGAAGAGCCACATTCGCACGCCCCAGGCGGCTTTTTCTGTGTCGGGTCAAGTGGAAGCCATTCTCCCTTTGCGACTTTCGTCTTCCCGCACCTATCGCAGTACCATGCGGGAATCGGCGTGGCAAAAATCCTCTGGCGGGAGATGCACCAGTCCCATTCCATCGTGCCTGTCCAGTTCTCAAGCCGAACTTTCATGTAATCCGGAACCCATGTGATTTTATTTGCAGTGTCCAGTATTTCATCAGCGATAATTTTAACAAACCATTGTTTTTCGGAGAGAATCTCGATAGGCGTCTTGCAGCGCCAGCACAATCCCACGTTCTGGGACAGCTCCTCCTGTTTATAGAGAATACCATCCTTTTTCATGTCATCGATTATGGCTTTCTTGCACTCCTCGGTTGTCAAGCCTGCATATTTTCCTGCAAGCTCGGTCATCCTGCCTGTCCTGTCTATTGCTTTGCGCAGAGGAAGTGAGTGCTCAACCCACCACCTCACGTCCTGCTTGTCGCCGAAGGTGCATATCATGACAACGCCTGTACCGAAGGAAGGATCGACGCTCTTGTCTGCGATTACTTTGACCTTATGACCAAAAACGGGTACCGCTACCTCTGTGCCGACATACTCGCGATATCTTTCGTCGTCCGGATTGACTGCGACAGCAACACAGGCTGCGAGTAATTCGGGTCTTGTGGTTGCAATCCTGAGTTTATCAAAATTGAGGTAATTCAAAATGGTTGTCCTTGATTCGTATTCGACTTCGGCGAACGCGATAGCAGTCTCGCATCTCGGACACCAGTTAACGGGATGGTTCTGCTGGTATATCATGCCGCTATTGTACATCTGCACGAAAGACCTCTGTGTTTTTACAAAGTACGAAGGCTCCATGGTGATGTACTCGTTGCTCCAGTCGATGGAAAACCCAAGGCGTCTCAGGCTTTTTCTCATGCGCTCGATATTCTTCGTGGTGAGTTCAACGCACAGACGGCGGAATTCCTCGCGCGAAACCTGGCTCTTCGTGATGCCGTGCGCCTCTTCCACTTTAACCTCAGTCGGCAAGCCGTGGCAGTCCCAGCCTTCGGGGAACATCACGTTGTAGCCTCTCATTCTCTTGTATCGCGCCATGAAATCGATGTAGCACCAGTTAAGGGCATTGCCTATATGGAAATTCCCGGTCGGGTAAGGCGGCGGCGTATCGATTATGAACTGCGGCTTTTCCGAATTCCGGTCGAAATAATACATGGAGTCCTGCCATGCATTGAGCCATTTTTCCTCGACTGCGTTGTAATCGTATTCCTTGGGTAATTCCATACGCCCGCTGTGATGAGTTGCATGATTAATAGAATTATCGGTTTCAATAAACAGCAGAATTTATTTATGCGAATACACCAATCTTAGGAGTGGGAGTCAGGAAAAGCAAAATCAGGGTGAAACTATGATATACGCATTTGAAAACAAAAAGCCGATGATAGCGAAAAATGCTTTCATAGCAGATACCGCATGCATCATCGGAAATGTAACAATCGGGGAAAAATCAAGCGTCTGGTTCAACTCAGTCATC
>DAHXMQ010000386.1 GCA_027371625.1 Candidatus Methanoperedentaceae archaeon
AAGGAAAAATAATAGATGAATTTCGGTTTGGAAACAACATTGAAGAAATAAACAAAGTCAAAGAGAAGCTGGAAATATTTAAGGAGACGCTTGTCTCTGAGAGATATCTGCCAGTTGGCATAATAAGGCATCTTAAGAAGAGAAAAAAAAACAGCAAACACCATGGATGTACTTCAATCCGTAATACCGATGCTTGCGGATTTTGATGCAGATGCAAGGGCTGGGACAAAAGCGTCGAGCATAAAAGCATCCATAGGACTTATTGCCAAAATGGCGACGCTTGTTGCCTACTGGGACAGGATAAGAAAGAACCTTGATATAAAAAAACCTGATGAAAAACTCGGGCATGCCGCAAACTTCCTGTATATGCTGAGCGGGGCTTCGCCGGAGGTGCAGACAGCAAGGGATTTTGATACATGTCTTGTTCTTCACGCAGAGCACAGCTTCAATGCCTCCACTTTTGCAGCAAGGGTGGTGGCGTCAACGAGAGCACACATGTATGCATGTGCGGGTGCTGCACTTGGGGCACTTTCAGGCGAGCTCCACGGCGGCGCCAATACCGAAGTAATGAGAATGCTTTTTGAAGTTGATAATATTGAGAGGGCAGAGAAATGGGTAAAAGCAAGGCTGGACGCCGGAGAGCGGATAATGGGCATGGGTCATGCGATCTATAAGACCACGGACCCACGAGCCAGGATACTCCAGGGCATTTCAGAAAAAGTTGCAGAGAGAACCGGAAATAAAAAGTGGTTTGAGCTTTCCCGCAAAATCGAAAGCGTAATCAAGGCTGAGTTCAAAAAGCGCAAAGGAAGGGATATATTCGCAAATGTGGATTTCTACAGTCCCTCCATCTACTGCGGGATGGGAATTGACCCTGACCTCTTTACCCCAGTTTTTGCAGTTTCAAGAATCTCAGGATGGTGCGCTCATGTTATAGAGGAAAAGTTTGCAGAAGCGCAGCCAAAAGCCGTTATCTACAGACCTGAAGCCGAGTATATCGGGAGATACTGTGGTGAGGAAGGGTGCAGATACGTGCCCATAGAGAGAAGGGAATGAAGTGAGAGCTACAGATTCCCGCGCAGTCTCTCAGCGTGCAGTATTCTTCTTATTGCAAGCTGGTATGCCGACCTTCTCATCCTGCAATTCTTTTCATCGCAGTGCGAATAGACATCATTGAAGGCAGTAATCATGGTTTTCTTGAGCCGCTCAAGAACCTTATCCTCCTCCCAGTAATCGTTATTGAGGTTCTGGCTCCATTCAAAATAGCTCACCACAACCCCTCCTGCATTGGCAAGCACATCGGGTATAAGCATTATGTTCTTCTCAAAGAATATATTGTCTGCCTCCTTCGTTGTCGGGGCATTGGCAAGCTCAAGCACCACTTTCGCCTTTACATCATGTGCATTGTTGGAATTCAACTGGTCTGACAGTGCTGCTGGAATTAGGATATCGCACTCGCATGTGAGAAGTTGCTCGTTTGTTATATTCTGGCTTCCTTCAAAATCCACAACACTTCCAGTTTGAGTCTTGTGCTTCATCACTGCTTCGATATCAAGCCCCTCTTTATTTATTATCCCGCCTTTTGAGTCGCTCACTGCGACCACCTTATACCCTTTTTCGTGCAGTATGCGGGCTGCATTCTCTCCTACATTCCCGAACCCCTGGATAGCGATGCTCACCTCGAATTTATCCATATCCATCCTTCTCATCGCCTCTTCGAGTACATAGATTCCGCCGAGGGAGGTCGAGTAGCTTCTTGCCTTGCTTCCTCCCAGTTCGATGGGCTTTCCTGTAACCACCGAAGGTATATGCTCCCCATTTATCCTCTCGTACTCATCGAGTATCCACACCATGATTTTTTCATCCGTATAAACATCAGGAGCAGGAATGTCCTTAAAAGGACCGATGTGGTTCGCTATGGCGCGGATATAACCCCTTGTTACCTGCTCAAGTTCGTTCCTGCTCAGTTCCTTTGGATTTACCACAACGCCGCCTTTTGAGCCGCCGAATGGTATGTTCACAACTGCGCATTTGAGCGCCATGAGAAAAGACAAATCCTTGACATGGTCGAGTGTAAGTTCAGGGTGAAACCTTATCCCCCCTTTAGCCGGACCTCTCGCATCGTTGTACTGCACCCTGTGCCCCACGAACATTCTTATTTTCCCGGAGTCCATCCTCACAGGGAAATGCACTGTAAAAGAACGCCTCGGCATGTCGAGAAGGTCAAGTTCCTCTTCAGAAAGACCGAGGTCTGAGTAAATATCCTCTAATTCACTTATAGCCAGTTTACAGAGATTCCTGTCATCGGCGTGCAATCTTTCGTGATTTTTGATTTCCATAATTCCAACTCCTCATGCTAAATGTTCTTTTTGAGTTAAGTAATTTTTCATTTATCCAAACAAAAAAGATTATTATTAATAAGGACTAATCTGACAAAGTCAAGGTAAATACAGATATTTAAAACATATAGTTATAAATACCGCCAATAAAGTAAAGTAAGAATAAAGTAACAAAACTAGTATCCAGGAAGTTTGATATATTTAACTATAGAGGCAATATGGTGGATGAACTGGATTTAATTGTAGAGGGCGATGTTCAAGGGGTCGGTTACAGGCAGTATGTCGCGAAAATTGGGCAAAGATTAAAACTTGTGGGCTACGTCAAGAACCAAGAAGATGGTTCGGTACAGATTAGTTGCAAAGGCAACAAAAAAACCATCAAGGAGTTCAAGGAGAAAATTAAAAGGAAAAATCCACCCGAAGCACCTCTTGTAGATGTTGAAAACATCAAAGAGAGAGAACTTAAAAAAGGAACGATTAAACAAACCACCTTTAAAGAGATTTATGATGAGCCAAGTGCTGAGATGTCGCAGGGATTTTCTACGGGTATGAACTATCTGAATCTTTCCAGAGAAGAAAACAAAGCAAATTTTGGTTGTTTAACAACAGAAGTGAATCTTTTAAGAACAGAGACGCAAGCAAGTTTTAAAGACATGGATGAAAAATATCACATAATTTCTAAGTCGATGCTTGCTGTTGTAGATAAAATCGAAGAGAGAAACAAAACATTTGAGAGCAGAATGGAAAAAACTGAAAAGAGTATTGAGAGAACTGAGAAGAACATTGAATCCCTACTAAAGATTCTTGCCGAAAAGAAAAGTTAATGGCGTGTCTGTCGGGAGTGTAACATAATTTGCTGAAACTTCCAATAATCATTTACTTTCCTCTTTATATATACACATCCATTCGTTCACCGAAA
>DAHXMQ010000391.1 GCA_027371625.1 Candidatus Methanoperedentaceae archaeon
CCCTTTACCTGTACACCATAGGATTCAGGGAATTGCATAAGATTTCAACGTCACGATCATTTATTGCAGCAATCCTTCCTTTGTTGTTTTTGTTCTTTTTTATCATGCTATTGCCCCGCCGATTGCCGAGGTTATGTGGTCATACCCGGGAGCAATGTCCGTTACCAATGGACCCAGCACGTAAAAAGGTGCACCGTTGCAAAGACGTTTTTCAAGCTTAATGTTTGTTTCTATCTGGTTGATGGGCACATGTCCCGGTCCCTCTATCATGACACCGACGCCGTGTTCAATAGCGTATTGCGCCAGCTCTCCCAGTATTATCAATTCCTGAACCTGCCCCCTGTCCGTTGCATCCGCAATCGCACCAGGACGCAGACCGTCACCGAGACTTATGACAACATCATGCTTTGATAAAATATCCATGAGCCGGTCATAGTATTCATAAAAAGGGTTTTCTTTATCGTTGTACTCCATCCACTCCATCATCAATGCCCCACCCCTGCTTACAACATCGAGGAGCCTGCCCTGATTTTTAAACCTTTTAACGGATTCCCGTGTAACGCCGCTGTGTATGGTCATGAAGTCAACACCCTGCTCTGATTGTTCTTCGATATTGTCGAACATCTCGTCCACGGTAAGTTTAAACATGGATTTATGCTTCCTCACGGCATTCACAACGCTCTGATATATGGGCACAGTACCCAGGGGAACGGTCGAATTGGCAAGGATCTCTTTCCGTATCTTGCCGATATTACCTCCTGTGGAAAGGTCCATAACGACATCCGCCTTATACTCTATCGATACCCTGAGTTTTTCGAGTTCATCTTCTACGTTGAGTTTGTCCTCCGAAGAACCTATATTGGAATTAATCTTAACAGAAAGTCCCTCTCCGACTCCAACAGGATCTATACTATGGTGTTTATTCTTTAATATGGCTATACGCCCATTGCGTACCCGATCAAGCATACTCTCAATGGAAATGCCTTCTTTTTGGGCAACAAATTTTACCTCGTTTGTCGCCCTGCCGTCTCTGGCTGACAAAATGTGACTCATGAATCATCCTCTCTAAGGGTTAAGATAACAAAAGATTATACAATAATCAATAGAGAGGTTCCCGCTTCGAATAACCGGCACACGGGGCAAAGGCATTTTTTGTCATTCTCTTGCAGGCGGGAATCCAGTCCTTCCCTCTGCAAGAAGAAAGACTGGATTCCTGCTCAGGAACACCTCGGAAAAGATTCACGGGCGGGAATGACGGAGAAAAGACGAAGCCGGATGAACATAACCGCAGTAAACCCCGTTAGAAAGGACGTGGCTTTAAACCACGCCCTTTCTATAAGGAATTTAACAATTATCGTTTTGGACCCCACCATAAATGGTGGGGCTTTCTAACGGGGTAAAAAGATGGTGGTTTTCCTCCCGTAAGATCTAAATCCATTTCAGAACCGCGCCGAACACGACAAGGCACACCAGGTCAAAAGCAAGCAGGGCACTGACTGTTACAACCTTGTTCCTGACGCTCTTCATGTCGTATACCCAGAATGATACAAGGAAGAACGGCAAATAGCCGATGAGAAAGATAAGCCATGGAGTTTTGACGTTCCACCATGAGTAATCCCATGTTAAAGCCCCTGCGGCATGGAGCACATTCTCGATGATTACACTCGTAATGCTGAACCCCACTGCGAAAAATATGCGGTTTGGCATGCCCAGTATTTTCGTATGCTTATCTTCGGGCAAAAGGTAGGTCGCAGCAATACCCATGATAGCGAACATAAAACAAGTCTCGATGTTCAATCCTATCAATATGAGATAGGCTGTTTTTGAAGGTTCGCCCCAGACAGGCGCATAGTTGGTAAAGTGAAATACCAGTCCGTTCCATATCTCATTGAACCAGTCCATGCCCCACAAAGCGAGCCCGGCAAGCACCCTGCTCCAGTTCTTTTTCCCAATCTCCACGAAGTAAATGTAAAGAACGATTAAAAGAAACGGAATAACAAACCATTGGAACTGTGACGGGTCTCTCAGGATTGCGAGAGCCTGTAGTGCAGATTTTGTCGGCATTCTCTACCTCCTTTTTTTCAAGCATAAAGAGATTATATACTCTTTTTTCCTTGTACCGTAGGAGCTGTAAAAAAGCAATAAAGAGATTGCCTCATCCGTCAGAGAAGGTTTGGAAACGGTGAACTACCGCCGCCCGGGGCGGCGGCT
>DAHXMQ010000041.1 GCA_027371625.1 Candidatus Methanoperedentaceae archaeon
GATAAGTTATTTCACGGTAACCCCTAAGATAATGATTTCTGCTGGCATCATCTTCTGAGAATGGTTATCCTACTATTTATAATCAAAACGAGTAAAAAAATCAAAGCAGGGAGGAATGATAGCATGACCGAATTTTTAAAAAACAAAATTTCTACCCTCCACCAACTCCACCTCATGCTGTCCCTCATTCCTGCTTTCTGCAGTTCTGGAAAATGCATTGAAAAGACCATTCGTGGATATAATTCGAAAGATTTATAACGTATAATAAGGTAGTCCATAAAAACTAAGCACGGTAGTTTTAATGGTGATTTCATTCGACAAAGGAGGAAATAAATAATGGTATTAGATGTAACCATAGGCATGGCTGTATTGGCACTTATGGGAGCACTTGCAACCATTGCCGGGTGCCTTGAGGATTTAGAAACAGATGTGGGTTCCCAGAGCAATGCAAACTCCCAGGTACAATTAGCTCCTCAGATGGGTTTTTTGCACAGGATATTTAATAAGGCAATATCAGGCGAGCCTGTAAGCTACGGTTTTGCAGGAGTAACGAGTGGTGTTGTAACAGTTGTACTTTTAAACGCTAAGTTATATCCGCTGACCGCGATAGTGATAGGCGCTCTTATTGCAGCAATCATTTACGGCGTTTTTGCAACCACTGCGCATGCAGGCAGGATGGCGAGCCAGAGCAGGTTCAAGCAGCCTCTCTACATGGATATGCTGAGATACACCACGCCCTCGATTATAGGGCATAATTTTATTGCTAATTTCTGCATTGTGGCGATAGCATATCTCCAGTTTACATATCTTGGATTCCCGTTTCCGATTCCGTTCCTTGCTTTGATATGGGGAATAACGGTGGGGTGCATCGGCTCGGCAGTAGGTGATGTGCATTATGGAGGAGAAAGGCAGTACCAGAACCGCGAGTTCGGCGTAGGGCTCAATACTGCACTTTCAGGACGCATCGTGAGGAAAGGAGAGTCAGGACTCAGGAACAGTATAGATAATGTCTGGTTCTGTGCAAAATTCGGAGGACCTGCAACCGGTATTGGTTTTGGTCTCACTGTGTTTCTTACGCTCTGGCCCATAATAATCTTTGGATATGTGTGGAACACGATAATTATGGGCTTTATTATCGTTGCTGTGATGGTCATCCTGAACAGGCTGCTGGAAGTCCGATTGAAGAACACATACGGCGCCTATAAAGAAGAGAAAATAGCAAAGGAGGCAAGAGCATAATGGTTGCATTTGACATAACAATACTAACAAGTAATCTCCTGAATATTCTCCTGATAGCCATCAGCGGCACACTTATATGTGTTGCAGTCCACTTCATCCCGGTGGGCGGCGCGCCTGCGGCAATGGCTCAGGCTACAGGAATAGGTACTGGGACTGTGGAACTTGCAGCAGGTTCGGGGCTTGTTGGTCTTTTAACTGCAAGTCACCTCTATACAAACGAACCCAATGCATCGATGGCTCTTGTGCTGGCAGCGGGAGCGATGGGTTCCATGATAATGATGGCAAGTGTGGGGATCGCATGCGGCGTCATGTATGCATACGGCATAGGTGTGCCTTTTGCTTCAGCCCAGGTCAAACGCGACCCAATAACGCATACCCGCCAGGATATCTATGTATCCAAGGGAACGCAGGGGCATGGGGTGCCTACGGTATGCTTTGTGAGCGGATTGATAGGCGCAGCACTCGGCGGAATAGGAGGCTCGCTGATTTATTATGTTCTTTATGGAATATACCACCCTGCCCTTGTTGCAATAATCTCAGATGCAGGCGTGGCTAAACTGAGCGCTGCAGCAGTGGCAGGTGTTTTCACAATGGGCGTATTCTATGTGAATTCCGTCATACCTTCCTACGGAGTGGCAGGTACTATTGAAGGATTCCATGACCCCAAGTTCAGGCGCGTCCTTCCAAAGGACGCACTCTCAAGCTTCATCGTGAGCCTGATAAGCGGAGTCGTCGCTGTTCTGATTGTAGGAGGAATGGTGGCATGAGCGAGGTTAAAGACATAACACCGAACAAACTTCTTTTATTGGGAATAATCGGAGGGCTGGTCGGAATATACGCATCCCCTTACTTTCCAACAGCAGGAGCGCTCGGGGCAATGTGTGCAGTAATATGGGGCGCTGATGCAGTAAGGCGCGTTGCCAAGTACGGTCTTGGGACAGGCGTGCCGTCCATCGGGCAGCTTGCCCTTGGAATGGGCATCATTGCAGCCATGTTCAGCCTTGCTGTTGTGAAGTCTGTGGCACTTGCTGGACCTGTACTTGCCCTTGTAATAGCACTGATAATCGGTCTTGTGATAGGCTGGATTGCCCAGAACATTATTAACATGAGGATTCCTATAATGATTCGCGGCATGACCGAGATCGCAGGGGCAGGCGTTTTAATCATCCTCGGCTTCAGCTCTTCCGTAGTAGGAGATTACGTATTCTCAGATTTCATTTCCCGTGTTTTCGATAACGGCGTGATACTTGCGGTATTCTGGGTTGGAACTCTTGCAATGGCGCATCCTTTTAATGCATGCCTTGGACCAGATGAAAAACAGAAAAGACTGCTTTTCCTTGCGGTATCCACAGGCGCAATCACCACGAGCCTGATGGGCATCGCTGCAATCATGACACCTGCACTTGCGAATACTGCTCTTGTCACACCTGCAATGTCGGCGGTTATTACCATCGTGGTCGGAATAATCCTTTGGCTCATCTTTTACAAGAAATTCTGGAATGAAGTCTATAAGGATGCTTCGGTGGTTGCCGGAACAGGCTTACTGCCAAAGACGGAGGCATAGATATGAGTCATGTAAGAGTGGCACCAGAACTGCATCTTATTCTGAATCCTGCAACAGGTGTAATCGCAGAAGAGAGGGAAGACGTGGTTGAATACTCGCTGGACGGCGTGAGGACGCAAGTGCCACAGACTTCACA
>DAHXMQ010000015.1 GCA_027371625.1 Candidatus Methanoperedentaceae archaeon
ATGGCTGAGCTGAATAATATCGATAACAATGTCGTGAAAATCGTGAATAAAGGGGATGAGAAAGCCTTCAAGGCAGAGTTCAGGAAACTCGAAGATTACGTGCACAGGGCTGTATAAAAACGGGAATGAATTCCTTAAAGATGCAATAAATACGCTTTTAGCAGCAAGGAAAGATGTGAGGGTAGCCATAGCCTGTGAACTATATAAACGCGGAGAAATTTCATTGGGTAAAGATTGTGAGATTGCATCCGTAGATATCGAAGAGATGAAAGAGATTTTGCACAAAAAAGGTATTGCTCGGATTTTTCAGGAACGGCGCAGGCTTTGTAAATATTCATATGGTTTCTGAATCGACGGAAATAGACGAGACAATAGAATTCTTGGTGGATACCGGGGCGAGCAGAACCACCCTGCTCGATAAAGATGCAATATATCTTGGTTTGGATTATAACAAATTAACGAAATATAAGGAGAATTTAAGCGGTATTGGCGGCTCTATCAGTACTTATGTAATAGAAGATGCTTCTCTCATTTTAGGCGACGTCCAAATGGATTTACCTATCTTCGTGGGCAGGCATCCAATAGAGAAAATGAGCACTGAGGGAAGTCTGTTATGCCAACAACACTTGTTATCTGAAAATTGAGTAAATTTTTTAGAGGCAAAAACCTTTCTTCTCTCACACAGGAGACCCCACAACCTCCCCCGTCCTCTCATACACCGAAATCCCCGCAGGCAGCCTCTCCCTGAAATCCTTTCCCCGCAGCACCTCAAGGAATCTCCTAATCTCCCTGCTCTCCAGAAGCCTTTTTGGAATCACAAAATCATATTCCTCATCCGCTATCTTGATAAACTTCAATCCATTCATCTCAGCAACAGGTCTGATCCCAACCCCGACATCCGCTTTCCCAAGCTTGACCGAAGCAGCCACTGCGCTGTGGGTTTTAGCCTCCGTATAATAGCCTTTTATACTGCTCGTAAGTTCCTCGAACGACACTCCGCGCCTATCCGCCACCTCCCTGAGCATTCTGTCCGTAATCACCCTCGTCCCGGAAACTGTGTTCCTGTTGATGAGCCTTGCACCGATTATATCCTCTAATTTCGCTATCCTGCTGTCATTTCTCACAATCAAGCCCTGCTCTCTTTTGTATCCTTTGACAAGAACTGCATCAGTTATCCCGAACCGCTCAAGATACGGGACATTATACACCCCTGAATCGTCCAGCAGATGAACCCCTGCGATATCAGCCGTTCCATTCCTTATGGCACTCAAGCCCCCGGAAGAGCCGACGTTGATCACACGGAGCTTCAATCCTGAAATATCCGAGAGCACATCAAGCCCAAGGCAGTGGCTGCCCACGAACAATAGATCCATCGCTTCGGGTTTTCCGAACAAAGTAACGTTTACAACCTCGCCCCGTTTTACCATCTCCACGTTTGAAGGAATCTCGATAAAACCATCGGCTTCCGAAAGGGTGGTAATCGCTCCAGAACCCTTCCCTATAGGATAAGCGAAGCCCCTCACAATGCCAACCGGGAGAAGCTGGGTTCTGCCTTCGGGACATACTCCCGCAGCCAGTGCTGCTTTTATTTGTGTGCGCTCCTTTTTTCTTCCTGTCATTTTCCTGATAAGCGGGGCTACGAATTCGCTGAAGATTATAAGAGAGGAGGTTGGATATCCCGGAAGACCGAAAAACGGCTTTCCGAACAGCGTCCCGATTATCACAGGTTTTCCGGGTTTTATATCTATTCCGTGTACAAGAAGCGTGCCGTTTTCCTCGATTATCCTGTACATGATATCTCCCCAACCCGCGGATGTGCTTCCCGAAGTAAGGATAATATCGCAATCCTGCGCAGCTTCGTTGAGGGCTTTCCTTATTTCATTCTCATCATCCCCGACTATGCCGTAGCGAACAGGGGTTCCTCCGCATTCCCGCACGAAGGAGAAAAGCGAGAAGGAATTAATATCGTAGATTTTTCCCACACCGACGCTGTTTGCGGCAGCCGGGGGAACAGGGATGGACGGCGCCTTGGTGTTCAAGGGCAATAGTGGCTGGCTGATGGTTGGCAATGACCGCGGTGTCACGGGC
>DAHXMQ010000038.1 GCA_027371625.1 Candidatus Methanoperedentaceae archaeon
TCACGATTTCAGGCTCTTTTATGCCAAGAATCCGAAGCATTGCTTTGAGTTGTGATGAAATGAGCTTGTGGTCAGCGCCGAGAATATCGATCATCCTGTCGCACTGTGAAGCCTTCCATTCATGGTATGCAAGGTCGCGGGTCGTGTAAAGCGACGTGCCGTCTGAGCGCTGGATCACAAGAAGCTTCTCGATTCCCATATCATTTAAATCGACCATGAGCGCCCCGTCCTTTATTTCAGCACGCTCAATTTTCTTTATCCGCTCTATCATCCTGGCGACAGCGCCTGAGCGCACGAACTGGGATTCCCATACGAATTTGTCATGGTTTATATTCATTCGCCTGAGGGATTCTTTTATCCCCTCCATGGCAGTGTCTATGGCATCCTTGAATTTCTCCATCGTTACCGGGTCGCCGCTCTCGTATTGTTTCATGATTGCATCCACTTCGGGTGAGTGCTCTTTTTCATCCACAAGCGACTTATTGGCGTTGATATACACCTCCGCGATTGCATGGTCTTTTTTCTTCGTTTCGTTGAACCTGAAGTTCGAAAGTCCCCACACAACCACTGCAATCTGCCTTCCCATGTCGTTTATGTAATACTGCGTCTCGACCTCGAATCCTGCCCGCTTCAATATCCTTGCAAGGGTATCGCCGATTACCGAGTTCCTTATGTGACCGATATGGAGCGGGCCGTCGGGGTTTGCAGACGTGTGCTCAAGGATTACTTTTCCCTTGTTATTCAAGTTTCCGAAGTTTTCCCTTTCAAGTAAAACACGCAACAGGGTTTCATTCAAAAAGATGCGGCTTACAAAAAAGTTGATGTATGGACCTGCTTTTTCCGCTCGGTCTATGTAGGAATCAGGCGGTATTTTGATGTGCTGATATATATTTTCACATATCTCTTTTGGACTTCGCTTATATTTTGAGGATAGCTTGAATGCCACAGAGGATGAAATATCAGCATGTGGCGATTCGCTCAAAGCCATGTCGTTTGTTTCATATCCTGCTTTTGCCGCCGCATTGGATAATATCGAGTAAACTTCGTCTTTGAATCTAAGGAACATAATCGGTTTACGCCTGCTCAGTACATAATTTTTTCTTAATAATTTTTTCTAAGCTTTCTCATTGGTAAATAATATGGTAATAAATTTATCAGATATGATAAATTATGTGGTAACAAAGTCGGCAAAATTGTATCCAGACATGGTTTGAAAAACCATTATTAACCTTGAGAATGTAGTTATATTTTACAAGGAGACGATGCAATGGGCATCTTTGTATATTCGACCAGAAACTGCCCGAATTGCAGGGTACTGAAGCAGTTTCTGGTAAACAAAAATATACCATTTACTGAGGTAGATATGGCTACCCCGGCAGCACTTACCGAGCTGCGCATGAATGGAGTATTCACCATGGCTGCGCCTGTGCTGCAAATAGGCAATAAATTCCATACATATAACGAGCTGTTTACGCAGGACAGGATCAACCAGAGCATGCTGGAATCCATCCTTTGCGATGTCAGGTAGATGGTGCAACAAACCTGCAATTGGTTTCGATACTGGGGCACAACTCACTGCAATTGGCGACATCAACAAAGAAGGAGGAAGATATGGGCAAATATATTGAAGTTCAAATATCGAATCTCATAGAGGAACATAAAGAGGAGCTTTTAGAGGCTTTTCTACAAGAAAAAAGGCAATTCGCAGTTCAAAAAATCACAAGAAAAGAAGTCAAAACAATACAGAAAACGCTCGGTGGCTCTTTAGTCTCTGCCATACCCAAGGTCAGAACAACAGACGGTCACCTGATGGACTGGGACAGGAATACCATTGTCAAGCAACTTTTAAAAGAGACAAAACTCAGCGAGCAGTTCCACGGGAAGAAAGCCATCACAGAGGAGGAAGCCAAGGAAATAGCAAAGGAGACCGAGAAAAGAATAAAGGACATGGGCGTGAAATTCCTCTCAGGTCCGCTCGTGCGCGAATTGGTCAATATCATACTTCTTGAACGCGGGCATACCGAGTGGCGCAATATCTCAACACGCGTTGGGACGCCTGTCTATGATGCCTACAAGATCGATATGGGCAGTGGTTTTGAGGCAAAGGATAATGCAAACCTCCAGGAGAATGCCGAAACCTCGCACAAGAAGAAGGCGGATAAGATGAGCAAGGAGCAGTACCTTCTCATGCTGCCACCCAAGCTTGCGGATGCGCATCTCAATGGCGATATCCATATCCACGACC
>DAHXMQ010000083.1 GCA_027371625.1 Candidatus Methanoperedentaceae archaeon
TGCTCCTGATAACCTTGCTGATAGGGATTACCCATATCATACTTGGTCTTATCCTTGGATTCAGGAATATCACGATAGAGCATGGATTAAAGCACGCAATATATGCGAAAGGAAGCTGGCTGTCGATACTCGTAGGCGGTATTGCGGTGATAGGCGAGGCACTGCCTTCTCTTATGTCGCATTCGCCCATCCCGTCAAAGAACCCTGTTTTGCTTGGAGGAATATTGCTTGCAATAATAGGAATAGTTCTTCTGATAAAAGGGGAAGGGTTTATCTCGATAATGGAGCTGCCCACGTTATTAAGCAATGTCCTCTCATATACAAGGATACTTGCAATCGGGTTATCCTCTGCTGGAATTGCCCTTGCAGTGAATACGCTTTCCTTGAACCTGTTCATCAGTCCGGGCGGGCATCTGCTCGGAAAAGGAATTTTGTTTGCCCTTGTCGGCGTATTAGTCCTGCTCATAGGGCATGTGATAAACCTGATACTCGGGATTATAGGTCCAGGGCTTCACTCGTTGAGGCTTCAGTATGTGGAATTCTTTACTAAATTTTATGAAGGCGGAGGTAAAAAATACGTCCCCTTTGGTTATAATCGAAAATATACGGAGGAATAAAAAAATATGGTAGAAGCATCACAGATTGGATTGGTAGCAGTTGGTGCCGGATTGGCAGTAGGACTTGCAGGCATAGGCGCAGGTCTCGGTGAACAGGGAATAGGTGCGGCAGCAGTAGGTGCGATGGCTGAAGACGAGAAGTTCTTCGGTAAAGGCTTGCTGATGACCGTCATACCCGAATCCATTGTCATATTCGGTCTTGTCGTATCATTGATACTGCTGTTCGTCTTATAAGGCAAAAATATGGGACTCGATGCGATAGTTGAAGAGATAAGGGCAAAAGGAAAAGTAGAAGCGGATAAAATCAGCAAAGAGACCTCTTCCGAGGTTTCAAAGATAACCGAAGAGGCGCAAGCTGCTGCAACGAAGCTCAAAGCAGCAAAAGAAGAAGTCGTAAGGCGTGAAATCGAAAGGCTTCGGCAGCAGGAGCGCTCAAGCGCAAACCTTGAGGTCAAAAAAGCGATACTTAATGCCCGCAAGGAGATTCTGGACGAGGTTTACCAGCATGCCAAAGAATCCATCGAAAAGCTCCCTCCCGAGAAAAACCAGAAACTTCTGAAAGCAATCATAGAAAAAAACCAGGACAATAATGCCAAGATATATTCAAGGGCGAAGGATAAGCCAGTGGTCAAGAAACTCACAAAGCTTACGCAAGCAGGCGACATTGAATGCATCGGCGGGGTTGTCATAGAAAATGCGGACGGCTCAGAGGTTCTGGACTTCAAGTATGACACGATTTTGAAGAATGTCAGCGAACAATCATTGAAGCAGGTCTCTGACATATTGTTCGGGTGAAATAAGGAATGGGAGCTAAGTACGCATATATCGCTGCCAGATCCAGAGCGATGAAAAGTAAACTCATCCCGCAGGAGATGTACCCCAAATTCCTCAACATGGAAATACCCGAGATAACCCGGTTTATCGAGGAGTCCGAGTATAAGAAAGACGTGGACGAACTTGCGAAAAAATATAAAGGAACCGAGCTCATCGAGCACGCATTGAACCAGAACCTTGCTCTCACATATCGCAAATTAATAGAAGTGTCGCAGAATGAAGCAAAATTTTTGATAACCGAATATCTGCGCTCCTGGGATATCTGGAATATAAAAACCATAATCAGGGGAAAATTTTCAGGTGCAAGCGAGGAAGAAATCCTTGAGAGCGTGGTCTCTGCAGGACAGTTGAGGTACCGGGATTTGACAGAAATCGTTAAGCTTGAAACCGTGGAAGGCGTAATCGCAGCACTTGCAAAAACACCGTATTATCCTGCTCTTGAAGGATACAAGGGTGTTCTGGCTGATATCGAGAATGCCCTTGATAAAAGGTACTATGCCAAAAGGATCGAAGCTGCAAAGCAAGTTGGCGATAGGTTATTCCTGAAATTCCTCAGGACAGAGATAGATCTTAAAAACCTGAAAGTCCTTTTAAGGATGAAACGCGAAGGGATGGAACGCGATGATGCAATGAAGGTCATAATCCCCGGAGGTCTGGAATTGAAAGAGGCTGACCTCTCAAGGCTTGCTGGCATGTCCCTTGCAGAGATGGTGCGCGCCCTTGAGGGATATTCATACTGGGAAGCAATCTCCGATATAAGCGGTGAATTGAGTTCGCTGATAAATATCGAGAACAGGCTTGATAAATTCGGGCTTTTATATACCTGCCGCATATCGTATTATTACCCGCTTTCCATCCTCCCCGTCCTTGACTATATATTAAGCAAGAAGATCGAAGTGGACAACCTCAGGATAATCGTGCGAGGAAAAGAGACCTCTCTTCCCGATGAGCTCGGTTCCTTTATATTTTTTCGCAAGT
>DAHXMQ010000081.1 GCA_027371625.1 Candidatus Methanoperedentaceae archaeon
AGCCGACTCTCAACTATCTCATGTTGACGACACCTCTCCTTTTTCAATTGATGCATTTTCGATGTTGAAACTAAAAACTAGTGAGTATATCGCCATGTTGGTTTCAGAGGCAATAAAAATCTCGAAACGACATCAGGCTGATACAGTTTCAGCAACGCATGTCGAGATGGCAAGTGATTATCTTGTTACCCATTCTAGAAAGGGATACTTTGTACATATTGGGATGGTAGGCGGTATTCTTTTGGGAGCAGCAATCTCAAATGTTCTGGCAATGGTTACAGCTCAGCAATATAATATTGATGGAGTGCTTATTACTGTAAGTTTAACCGCCATAGGCACATTTATGGTTGCTATTCATATGGCAAAAGAATAGAAGTTTTTGGTTTTGATGGAACTTAATACTCTTAACTTAAGGACGATGCCTATACATATCGTTTTTGCATTTGTGTAAATCCTGAGTTTCAATATACTTTCTACCCTCCATCACCGTCAGCGACCTTATCCATTCCCCTTTAGCCTCCCTCGTCGTCTCCACAACAAGCCTCTTCATGTTCCCCACAACCTCAACCATGCCCCGCGCCTCTATCCTCTCACCTGCCAGCGCCTGCCCGGCATACGTATGTGTGTAGGAAAGCACACAGCTTATCTCTCGGCGCCGATATCAATCCCACGCAGGCATGGCGCAATCTCATCCCAGTCGCGTACGTACAGGAGGTCAAAATATGTCTCTCCCACCATTCCCCTGTCCCTTTCCTCTCCTCATGGGCAAGGGATTCATCGAAATTCGTCAGGTTTATATAATGAACGGTAGATGTTAGTGTATTGGAATTAAAAGATATGCTGACAGCAAAACAAGAAATTAGCAGGCTTCTAACTCAATTACCGGATGATTGCTCTCTGGAGGATGTTCAGTATCATCTTTATGTCCTTCAAAAGATTGAACGCGGCATGAAGGATGCAGAAGAAGGACGGATTTATACGCAGGAAGAAGTCGAGAAGCTGATGGCAAGATGGCTCGAAAAGTAGTCTGGTCTCATGAAGCCACTTCTGACCTTAAAGCACTTTCCGAATATATCGAAAAAGATTCTACGTTTTATGCTGTAGCATTTGTGCATGAGATTATTGACGCAAGCCGCTCTCTCAATGAGTTTTCCGAAAGGGGACGAATTGTACCCGAACTTGGCTTTCCTGATACCCGTGAACTATTCGTGAGAGATTATCGCCTTATTTACAGAATTGAAAAATCTCGGGTCGTAATATTGGGTCTTATACATGGTAAACGAGATATGAGCAGATTATGGGAAAGAGAAAAACGAAAAAGCTGACCATTTCCTATCCCTCCAACAGCGTCAGCGACCGTATCCATTCCCCCTTAGCCTCCCTCGTCGTCCCCACAACTAGCCTCTTCATACTCCCGACCACCTCAACCATGCCCCGCGCCTCTATCCGCTCGCCAGCCAGCGCCTGCCCCGCATACGTATGCGTGTAGGAAAGCACATAGCTTATCTCAGGATGCTTTACTTCGTATATAGCCGGGCTGTCGAATGAAAAATCCGCATTCGTCACAACTGCCTCGATAGTCTTTGCGCCGATATCGGTTCCGCGCAGGCATGGCGCAATCTCCTCCCAGTCCCGCACGTACAGGAGGTCAAAATATGTCTCTCCCACCATTCCCCTGTTCCCCTTCCTCTCCTCATGGGCGAGGAATTCATCGAATGATAGCTCAGGCTTGCGTTTCTTATATATCTCATGCCACATCCCGTCGCTTATCTCGCCTATTTTTTTATCTCTCTTTGCGCGCGCGATAATATCCTTTGCCTTGAACCACGACCTTCCATAAACAATAAAATCAATGTCGGACGACTCCTTTTCCAAGCCTGCAAGAAGCGACCCGGTAACTCCCATTTTATCAGGCGGAATGGTTTTTAGCGCGCTCACTATAGCCCTGACCTTGCTGTTTCCCGCTGCCACCAAGGGCAGCCTCCGGCTTGGGTCAAGCACCTCTTTCACGCAATCCCATGGAACGACATGGACATCGCTCACCCATGTGGGTTGCGAAGCTTTCATAAACTCAAATGCCTCATCAAAATCCAGTTTGCGATATTTTTTATGCTTTCCCCTTTCACCCATGTCATCGGGCACGTACCTGAGGATCGAGCGCACGCCGTTTTCATGGCAGTAATCCGCTACCGCAAATATCCAGTCATCGCGTGTAATTATAAAATCCCGCAGGCGCGTTCTTTGCATGGCTAACCCTACGGATTCGGATTTATATAAAGAGAGCGCCCCTAATTTTTAATTTTAGAAAAGTTTTATATATTGTAAAGATAATTAACATACAAGATTATGCTGTTTTGAGCGGCATTTACGGCAGTAAGTTCAACTATTTTCTGCGTTATGTTTGCCCGACAGATGATAATCGAAAGTAAGGATGTGTAACAGTGAAAGAATTTCAGGAAAGAATCGCCCCGGTGAAAGTCGGGGAAACGTATGATGTATCGATAGACGACATAGCAAAAGAAGGAGACGGCATAGCCAGGATAGAGGGCTTTGTTATCTTCGTGCCCGCAACAAAAGTGGGAGATAAGGTCAAGATCAAGGTAAATAAGGTAATGCGGAAATTTGCAATCGCTGAGAAAGTAGAAGGATAAAACTTCCTTATTTTTCCTTCTTTTTCAACTTAATTATTATTCTTTGCATCATTTTTTTTAATATCATTAAAAAAATTCATCAGCGAATACTTGACGTTTTCCGGCTTAACATCGATTATCTCTTTCTTTTCTGTTTCCGGGAATATATTGAACACGGAATATTTCCCAAGTTTCTTAGCCGATGATGCGGTGTAGCGCCCATCAAGTAGCACCCTGACTCCAAAGTCCTCGGGCGAGCGCACGACCCTTCCCAGCGCTTGCCTTACTTTTCTTATCGTCGGGATCTCGATAGCATAATCCCAGCCGTGCCCGAACTCTGCCTCGTACGCAGCCTCGACTGCTTTTGTCCTGTCGTTCAGAGCCGGATAGCCAACGCCAACGATAACCACAGTCCTCCCCCTTCCGTCCTTGTAATCAACGCCTTCGGTAAGGGTTCCCCACATATAGGATATGAGTACAGCTTTTTTGCCATTCTCTCCTATTCTGAAGAACTCGTCCCTGATAGCCTGAGCCGAAACACCTACCTCGTCGAGGAAAACGGGAACACTGCACTTGAGCCTGTTTTTGTATTGCAAAGCCTCATTGAAGCTCGGAAAGAATATGAGCACATTGCCGTCTGTCTGCTCGATTATATCCCCAAGGACTCTGGTGACAAGCTCCTTCGTCTGGGGCATATCCCTGTCCTTTGCAAAAAGGGGCGGAATCGAAACCGCAATTGTCTGGCGCCTTTCCCTTGGGAAGCACAAACCGAACGCTATTTCTCGTGTCTCACGGGCTATACCAAGCGTTGTCTTGATGGTCGCGAAAGGGGCAAGCGTGGCAGACATCAATACTGCTGCATGAACAGAATTGAATAGCGGCGCTGTTACGCTCTTCGGGATGCAGGCGAATAATTCAAGCCTCCCGTAGATTTCATTGTTTACGCGCCGCACTCCAAGTAT
>DAHXMQ010000084.1 GCA_027371625.1 Candidatus Methanoperedentaceae archaeon
GTCGTGGCTGCATGCTCCCCAAAGACACATGAGCCAACATTCCGTGCCTGCATCGAGCAGATGGGTCTTAACCAGTACTTCCTTGAATTCGTGAATATAAGAGACCACTGCTCATGGATCCACATGTGGGAGAAGGAAAAAGCCACCGAGAAGGCAAAAGATCTCATACGAATGGGGGTCGCGAGAGCAAAGCTGCTTGAACCACTGCAGGCAAGCGAGGTTCCGGTTACAGATAAGGCTCTCGTGGTTGGGGGAGGTGTGGCGGGAATGCAGGCTGCGCTTGACCTTGCGGATATGGGATTCCAGGTCTATCTTGTGGAGAAGGAGCCCTCTATCGGGGGCAGGATGGCGCGGTTTGACAAGGTCTTCCCCACCAACGACTGCTCGATATGCATACTTGGTCCCAAGATGGTGGAAGTGGCGAGGAACAAGAATATCAAGATAATGAGCTATTCAGAGGTAAAAGAAGTCGAAGGTTATGTGGGGAATTTCAATGTCAAGATAGAGCATAAACCTCGATATCTCGATATCACTAAATGCACAGGCTGCGCCAAGTGCAGCGAAGCCTGCCCTGTTGAAGTGCCGTATGATTTCAACGAAGGATTCGGAACTCGAAAAGCCATCTACGTACCTTTCCCGCAGGCTGTGCCGCTTCGTGCAGTGCTGGATAAGGAGAACTGCATCTTGTGCAAAGCATGTGCCAAAGCCTGTGCAAGCCAGGCGATCAACTACGACCAGCAGGCATCTTACAGCGACATCAATGTAGGTGTAATTATATGTGCGGTGGGTTTCAAGACATACGACCCTGAGCCAAAACACGACTACGGCTACGGGTTATACGATAATGTCATAACCGCGATGGAATTTGAACGACTGCTCAATGCCGCAGGACCGACGGGCGGACACGTAGTGCGACCTTCCGACTGCAAAGAGCCACTAAGGGTTGGCTTTGTCAACTGCGTAGGCTCGCGCGACAAGAATACCAACATCTACTGCTCGGGTGTGTGCTGCATGTACACGATAAAGAATGCGCAACTGCTCAAGGAAAAGCGCCCTGAGACAGACCACACCATAATGTACATCGACATAAGAACGCCCTTCAGAGGCTATGAGGAGACGTATAACAGGGCAAGGAATCTGGGGGTGAAATTCCTGCGCGGAAGACCTGTTGAGGTGAAGGAAGACCCGAAGACCAGGAATATCCTCGTGAGAGTTGAGGATACGCTAGCAGGTGAAATACGCAACCTTGAGTTCGATCTTCTTGTGCTCGCCACGGGCGTTGTGCCTCATGAAGGCATCAACCAGATACAGCAGTTGC
>DAHXMQ010000091.1 GCA_027371625.1 Candidatus Methanoperedentaceae archaeon
CGGCAGTTTTTTCATCCAGTTCAAGCTTTCCATGAAATTTTTCAAATGTCATTTTCTCTTACTTACCTTCAATTTCGATTTTCTTTTTTCCCAGACTATGCTTTGTTAGGGTTTTATTGACATTTGTATTACCCTTATAAAGAGCAAACTTTTATATTAAATTTTTATTATATTGACATTCTTAGTTTTACTGCTAAATCCTCTATGTATTTGGCTCTTTCTTCATCTGATTTTTGCCAAAAAACAGATTTTTTATGATTTTTTTCACGCTCGGCGATATACCAGAAACCTCCTAAATCATCTTTTTTTATTTTTCCATTAATATTCTTTCTGCCATCTCTTTCCAAAAATAGCTGTTCATAAATATTTTGTTCTGTGGCAGTGAATGGATATCTTGGAATCAGATGGGCATGTAGATGTTCTATACCATCGCACAAAATACAAGCGTATATTCTTTCAGGGGATTGATTAAATTCATTCTCAGCTTTTTCTTTCAAATGCTTAGAAATTTCATGAAGGGCATTAATAAACGCCGATAATTCTTCCTTGGATATATTATCAGTTATATCTTTTCTATGTTTCTTTAATATTAATAATGTATGCCCAATAGAATATTGTTCTGGCGCTAATGTTGCAATACAATAATCATCTTCGTATATTCCTCTTTTACAAGGAATTGGTTTATTGCCAGATTTTTGTGGTATTTCTTCTAATAATCCTTTTTTACCTATCCGACAAAAGACACATTCTTTAACAGAGTTCATATTTTATTAACTTCTCTGCGAATGTAATTTAAATGATTAATTTCTTTCATTACAATCTGGAAGCATAGACACATGGCAAATAATCATAATTAACACTCCCTTAATCCGGTATCAGCCCCTCACCCTTGAAAATCTTCCTCGCCTCCTCAAGCGAGATATCGGCAGGCGGTATAATTACATCGCTCGGCTTCAGGATTTCATGCGGAACAGGCTTCCCGAACCTGTGCACGTAATCTTCGAGTTTCCTGAACTCTGCCTTGAAGGCTTTCTCATCCCCTTTATTCACGATTTTCACGACATTGTTATCGATATTATTCAGCTCAGCCATGTGCTTCCTATCAAGCTCGAACTGCCCTTCACCCATCAATCGAACGATCATTTTCCCATCTCCTTCTTCAATGCCTCAAGCTGCGCGTCCACCTCACCCTTCGATTTTATCTTCGAAAGCTCACGGTCTATATCGTCCTTTGTGCCTCCTGTGACATCCTCAAGCGTCCCGGCCTCCACAAGCTCGTCAAGCGCAGATGCTCTTGCTTTCATGGTCTCGGTCTTGTCCTGCGCCCGCTGCACTGCCATGCCAACATCGCTCATCTCCTCTCCGATGCCGCTCACTGCTTCCGTCACCTTCACCTGCGCCTCTGCCGCGCTGTACTGGGCTTTGATGGTCTCCTTTGTGGTGCGGAAGGCTTCCACCTTGGTTGAAAGGCGCTT
>DAHXMQ010000123.1 GCA_027371625.1 Candidatus Methanoperedentaceae archaeon
TGGCACATGGGGCACGCAACAACGATGCAGTTTGCACCCGCAGCCTTTGCCTCGTCGAATAATTTCTGCGTCAGCATGAACGCATAATCCTGCTTGCTCATCAGGAGATTTCCTCCGCAGCATCTTGTTTTCTGTGTAAAAGGCAAACATTCCGCGCCTGTTGCTTTTATGAGATTATCGAGGGATGTAGGATTCTCAGGGTTGTCGAATCTGGATACCTCGGAAGGGCGGACAAGAAGGCAGCCATAATAGGGCACAGCTTTGATGCCTTTTAATGGTTTTATGAATTTCTTGGCTAAATCCTCAACACCAACATCGTTTACCACGACATCCAGAAGATGCTTTATCCTTACGCCTTTATAGCTCTCCCCAAGCGCCTTTTCTATCTTCGCCCTGAAAGCATCATCGGTTTTCATGGCTTTATCGGCTCTTGCGAGATTGTGTGAGCAGATGCTGCACGGGATAACGAGGTCAAGTCCTGTTCTCTGTGCCAGCATGTTGTTCCTTGCAGACAAACCCATGGATAATTCCTTATCAAAAATAGCCTCAAGCGCTCCGCAGCAGTTCCAGTCCTCAAGCTCGACCAATTCAATGCCTGCTGCCCTGCTTACTGCTTTTGTGGAGGCATCGTATTCCCTTGCAGTTCCGTGGAGAGTACAGCCGGGGTAATATGCAAGTTTCATTTTTTGATGAACCCAAAGTTCATCATCCTTTTTAGACGGGTTCATCAAATCTCCACCTCCTCAAAGATACGTTTGATTTCTTCCTTGCCTTTGATCTTGTGAGGCAGTATGCTAAGTTTACCTTTCTTGAACAATTCCATTCCCATCGGGGCATAGCCAAGTGCGCCTTTTAGCCCTTTTGTCTTTAGCATGAAGGTTCCGCTAACTTTGGCTTCATGCCACCTGCCGTTCTTTTTTACAGAATCGATGAAAAGGTTATCAAAAAGGGGTTTTGGATTGCCAAGCTTTATTTTCCCGGATTTTGCCTCGCGCTGCGCTATTGTGCGGATTGCACCCATGACTTCAGTGATCTTCACGTCCTGAGGGCAGCGCTCATAGCAGATATAGCAGGAGGCGCAAAGCCAGAGCGATTCGTCTGCCAGCACTTCATTGCGCATCCCGAGCAGGGCTTTTCTTATGATCTTCCTGGGATTGTAGCCACTGTCGATTTCCGTGATCGGACAGCCCACCGTGCAGCCCGTGCAGTTAAAACAGCGCTTGATGTTCTCTCCACCGGGCTCTTTAGCTATTTCGTATTTGAAATTCGGGTCAAGCTCACCTGTTTTGATCATTTAGCCTCCCGCGCAAGGAATACTGTCAGGTCAACAATGTCGAAATCGTATTTCTTCAACGCATCTTTTTCATTCTTCAGGCAGTTAAAATGTGCAAGGCATTTAGGGCATGTGGTTATCAGCGTCTTGGCACCAGTCGCCTCTGCCTCGTCCATCCGCGCTATGCGAAGCGCCTTTGTCTGCTCGTTGCAGTTCATGAAGCTGCTTACCCCGCAGCACAGCGAATTTTCCCTTGAATGTTCCATTTCTTTCAATACGGCGCCGTTTGAAGTCAGAGCCCTGCGCGGTGCATCGTAAACACCCATGTGCCTTCCGAGCCTGCACGGGTCATGGTACGTAACCTCGGCGTTTATCTTCAATCCGAGTTTATCCAGAAGCTCCGAGATGTGAATCACCCTGAGCCCATCATAATCCTTCGAAAAGGTGCGGTAGCACTCTGCGCAGCTTGTTATGAGTGTATCGATGCCGCTGTTTTTTATGTACTTAGTATTATGGTTT
>DAHXMQ010000146.1 GCA_027371625.1 Candidatus Methanoperedentaceae archaeon
GCTCGGGCTGGTTATCCTCGGGCTTTGTGGTTCTTGCATCTTTGAATATGATTTCATTCAAGGTCATCAATCCTTGTTATTTAGTTGCAGATATTTATACTATTATCGATTTTGTTGGAGAGTAATCGCAATGTTTATAAACCCGATGTCCATATAATACCGCTGTGGAAAAACGGGCGTGGAAAAGGTAGAAAAGGTATAGTAAAATGAAGGTTAGTTGATGTTAGAAACTCCAGAAGAAAGGGTGCAGCTATTGAAAGTAGGCATAACAGGCGAAACAATAGAAGAGCTTTATGTAATGTACAACAACTTCAAAATAGTGTTCGCTCCTTTGCGTTTTGAGCTTGTTGAAATTGATAAAGGTAATAACTTTTACTTCAAGCCGTGAGGCATCTGCCGAGTATGCAGTATAGCAGAGCTTAATAAAATTTATATGTGCCAACTGCGTTAGCATGCAAACTTATGAGCGTAGATGTAAATCGTTATAAGTGCGGATACTGCGGAGCGTGTGTGGGCGTATGTCCTGTGGGCGCGCTTGAACTTGTCGAGACATGGATTGAAGTGGACAATGCATGCAACAGTTGTGGCGTATGTGCGAAAATCTGCCCTGTTGGCGCGCTGGTGGTTGTTAAATGAAAAACTTTAGGAAAGTTTTATGAAAAGTAAATACGATATGATCGTCGTGGGCGCAGGTCCTGCAGGCTCGATAGCAGCAAAAACATGCGCTAAAGCCGGGCTCGATGTTTTATTGATAGAGAAAAGGCAGGAGATAGGCGACCCTGTGAGATGCGCCGAAGGTCTCAGTAAGGATGGATTAAAACGGCATATAAAGCCAGATATCAGATGGATAGCCGCTGAAGTGAGAGGTTCAAAGATAATTTCCCCTGATGGAACCGAGATAACACTCTCGGAAGCTTCATCAACGCGGGATGTGGGTTATGTGCTTGAAAGAAAGGTTTTTGACAGGGCACTTGCTCAGCAGGCTGCCATGTCGGGTGCTGAGGTGATGGTAAAGACGAGGGCTACCGGCTTGCTGAGAAACAATGGCAGAATCACAGGCATTAATGCAATGTACATGGGGGAAAGCCATGAGATCAAATCCAATATCGTGATAGGCGCTGACGGTATAGAATCCAAGGTGGGAAGGTGGGGCGGGATAGATACGGCACTAAAGCCGAAGGATATAGATGTATGTGCACAGTTTCTGGTT
>DAHXMQ010000154.1 GCA_027371625.1 Candidatus Methanoperedentaceae archaeon
ATATAGTAACCGAAAACTGAGTTATACCCGACCTTAAGGGATTTTATGCCCGTGCGCTCCCTCTCCTTCTGCTGAAGCTGCGCTATCCAGTCCTTGCCGTGAAGCGCCAGCCCTTTAAGCTCATCCAGCTTTTCATTGTAACCTTCCTTAATCATTCCGCCTTCGTGAACGCTTACGGGCGGGTCATCCACGAGCGCGCAGGAAAGCAGGGCAACGATATCAGTATAATCCCCGACTCCTGCCACTATGCCTGATAAAAGCCCCGACTTTATGTCGCTTTCCTTGAGGGATTTTGCCATCTCAGGTATCGCAGCAAGGGATAACCTCAGGGCAACAAGGTCTCTTGCATTTGAATTTCCGTACACGATGCGCCCGATAAGGCGCTCAACATCGCGGATTCTGGAGAGCTGCTGCCGCAGGTCGTAGCGCAGCAGCGTTTTTTTCACAATTTCATCAACAGCATCAAGCCTCTCTGCTATTTTATCAGGAGCGATAAGTGGAGCGAGCAGCCATTTCCGAAGCAGCCGCCCGCCCATAGGGGTTTTTGTTTTATCAATGATCGACAAAAGGGAACCCGCAGCCTCGCCTCTTATGCCCTGCACTATCTCAAGATTCCTGAGGGTGATGGAATCGAGCACCATGAACTCGTTCTCAAAATACGTCCGTATTGCATTGATGTGCTTTAAATCCCTCATCTGGGTTGTTTTCGCATAAAGAAGCGCGGCGCCCGCTGCCGATTGAGCAAACCCGAGTTTTTCACATCCCATGCCTTCAAGCGTCAGGACTCCAAAATGCTTCAGAAGGACATCCCGTGCGGTTTTTTGCTCGAAGGCATCGGCATCGAATTTATTGAGTGCAATTCCTATGCTTTTCAGGCGCTCATTGAGTTTTTTATTCTCAAAAAGCGAAGGCGGAAGTATGCACTCGGCAGGTTTCATCCGTGTGGCTTCGCTTATGAGCCTGTCGTAGGAATTGTTATCCGTAAACTGAGTTGTCAGGAATTCGCCTGTGCTCACATCAAGGAATGATAATCCAAATTCTGTGCCTTCCCCGGAGACCGACATGAGGTAATTATTGGATTGCACCGGAACAAGGGACGAATCGATAACTGTCCCCGGAGTTATTACCCTTATAACGCCTCTTTTGACAACTCCTTTAGCGCTTTTTGGGTCTTCAAGTTGCTCGCAAATAGCCACCTTGTAGCCCTTTTTTAAAAGGCGGGGAAGGTATGAGTCCACAGCATGATAAGGAATGCCTGCAAGAGGCATATCATCGCCCTCCTTATCCCTGCCCCTTGAGGTGAGCGTTATCTCAAGCTCCTTCGCGATTATTTTTGCATCATCCCCGAATGACTCGTAGAAATCACCCATCCTGAAAAATATGAGAGCATCCCTGTGATTTTCCTTTGCCTCATAATACTGGCGCATGGCAGGAGTCATCTTGTCCATTGCCAGAGCATATTTGTTTATTCCTATTTTTGCTTTTGCATGGGTATCTGCGTTCATCCGCGCTCATCTGCGGTTTTTCCTTTCACCTTCACCATCGAAAAAAGCCCGCCAAGCAACGCCAGCATTGTTCCAAATGCAAGAACTTCAAGGTCAAGTTGCGAGAGCATGAATATGCAGGAAGCAAGACCTAACAACGGCAGTATCGGAAACTTACCAACCGCAAGCGGAACCCTGAAAGGTCTTTTAAGAGCAGGTTCACGGTATCTCAGGAGTATAAGCGCCGCATTGATCACGATGAAAGTCACGAACAGCGTAAAGTTGGTGATGTCCGCAACGAAATCAATATCTCCGGCAAATACAAAAACCATGGATAATACTGTCATGGATATTATTGCGACCCACGGCGTCCTCCTCGAAGGATGAAGCGTAGCAAGCACGGCGGGAAGGGAAAAAGAATCAGCCATCCCGTATGTTATCCTTGATGACGCAAGCAGCATCATGAGAACCGTGTTTGCGGTAGCAAAAAGCGCAATCACGGATAAAACGGCAAATGCTTTATTCCCGAGGACACTGAATGCAAGGTCTGCAAATGGTGCGTCAGAGATGCTTAGCTTCTCCCATCCCATTACACTTACGGCAGAAACTGCAACAAATATGTAGAGAACTATGCTGATGAGGATAGCCAGCATCAGCCCTTTTGGTATTGTTTTTTCAGGGACTTTTGTTTCCTCGGAAAGTTTTACTATTCCCTCAAATCCGATATAAGCAAAAAAAATAAGAGCCGAAGCCTGAAAAACGCCTTTTAATCCCAGAGGCATATTGAAATAATCCACATTTCCAAGATAAGGAAGCCCGATGAAAATGACAAAAACAAGACCGCTTGCTTCTATCAGGGTAGCCACTATTGCAAACCACGCCGACTCTTTTATGCCGTAGAAAAGGATGAACGAAAGAGAGGCGAGGAGGAAAAGGGCGCCAATCCAGACAGGTACATTGAAAAGGGCGTTGGAGTATCCTCCGAAACCGAGCGCAACTGTTGAGGCGCCGATTACCCCGCTCAAAATAATCAGCCAGCCGATAATGAAAGCCAGCCTTCTGCCAAAGGCGTTCATGACGTATTCGTACTCTGCGCCAGCTTTCGGGAACATGGAAGAAAGCTCTGCATAGCTCAATCCTGTAAAGACCGCTACGAGAGCCGAGAGCCCGAACGAGAGCCAGACCGAGTTGCCTGCAAGTCCCGCTGCCTTTCCTATGAGGGCGTATATGCCTGCCCCGAGAATAATCCCAACGCCTGAGAGCGTAACCTCAAGGAGTCCAAGCTCACGTTTCAATGCTACCTTTTTCATGTCTCAACTCAAACAGGTATAAATTTGGGAATAATCATGGAAAATTGATTTAAGTAGCCAGCCCAATCTATTACTAGAGGAACCAAGATTCCTATCCTATCCACAAAATCTTTTTTTGGTTCCTCAAACCTATCCGATTAAAAGTTTACCTTTTGGTTTATAAATCCTTCGATTTTGTTTGGTTTGGGTCATTTGCCCTGCGTTGCATTCACTGTCGGATATACAGGATTCCCGCCTTCGTATTTGGAGGGGCATTTTGTCAGCATCCTGAAGGCTTCGAACACATTGTTGTTGAACTGCCCTGTCACCACAGCCTGAACGTCTGTAGCCTCAGGCGGAAGGTCGGGCTTGTCGCCGGTATAGACCACGTCTATTGTTGCCTTGCCGTCCGTCAGTTTAAAGGTGAGGGTTCGGTTAAGGGCATCCCAGTGGTCTGAACCCGCAACCATGCTCCCGTTGACTATAATAATCTTGCCTGCCAGCGTGTTGCGGGCTGCCGCAGCTTGTCCGACCTCGTACTGGTTGGTTGCCACGCCTGATGAGAACAAGAGGTATCCCAATAATACAGCAACAATGGAAATTCCTAATATTAACTTCTTCTTCTTATTCATTTGTATCCTTACGAATTATAACGAAGCGTTTATCCTTAAATCTTTTCCATAGCGTTATTAATCCTTCCATGTATTAGGATGTGCGATGGAGCTATTAATAGTACTCATCGCATTGCTGGTTTCTGCCATTTTCTCGATGCTCGGGCTGGGAGGAGCGATTATCTACACCCCTCTTTTTTTCTGGTTAAACGTTCCTCTCCTTGCTGCAGTCACGATGGCACTTCTGCTGAATTCCATAACCGCTGCCTCAGCCTCGATGACCTATTTAAAGCATCGCCTTGTGGATAGGAGGGTTGCTTTTCCCATAATTCTGACTTCAATCCTTGGAGCGCTCACAGGCTCGTATCTTGCGCCGAGGGTGGAAACAAGAATCATAATTCTTTTGCTTTCGATAATCCTTTTTCTGGCAAGCATAAGGATACTTTTTTTTAATAGCCTTTGCTTCTCATCCAAGTCGATTGACAGGAAAACCCCGTATTTAAATACGAGGTTTATCGGGGCAGTTGCAGGATTTTTTATCGGTGTCGTATCCTCGCTCGTGGGCATAGGCGGAGGCACTTTTATTGTGCCGCTGCTCCTGATTCTCGGCTTTGAAACCAAGAATGCAGTTGCAACGTCGTCGTTTATAATCACGTTTATGTCATTATCTGGATTTATCGGGCATTTGAATTTCGAAACGCAGCAACTGGATGTGGGATTATTGCTTTATGCGGGCGTAGCGGCGTTCATAGGCGCGCAGGCAGGTTCGAGAGCGTTCAGGCGCACCTCACCGAGAACGATTGAAAGGATGTTTGCAGTGGTGTTATTGCTTATGGTGGGTAAACTTTTGTATGGGTTGATGTGAAAATTTTAAGATATTTATAACCCAACCTTCGCAAAATTATAGGGTAT
>DAHXMQ010000156.1 GCA_027371625.1 Candidatus Methanoperedentaceae archaeon
TACATCCAAGATGCGTGCATACAGCCCCGAATGCCCTGAAACCTGCAGGCATATGTAAAAGCAAAGCAGCCTTGCCGTTGAAGGTAAACTTTGTTGCACTTCCTGTAGGTACATCATCTACAGAGGCTATTTTTACCTCGCTTGCTGCACTGACAGATGCTGTTTGCGGCCATAGGTATTTCAATAGCGCTGTTACTACACCTGCTGTTAAAAATAACGCCACCAGACCCATCAAAATTTCAGTGAGCCTTCTCCTTGTGATGGTAAAAGTAATTTTTTCACTCATATGCTCATTCCACCGTGGTAACGTATTCATCCTGCAACAACCCCTTAACATAGAGATATATGATAGCCGCAAGGACAAACAGGAGGAACGCCAGTAACTTTCCTATATATTCTATGAACTGAGGGGTGGAAGCTACCGAAGGGTTGGTGAATATTATTTTTCCCACAATCATGCTGGTTATTCCGGCTGATAGGAACGACAATAAAACAGACATGATAAAAGAAACCTCAGACCGTAGTCTCGTTTTCTCAGGTCCGGATTCGATTTTTTCGATGTGCATAATTCACCTCATAATCGTATGGCGTAAACCACTGCAAGTATAATCAAAATAGTAGCCATCACCCTCAAACCAACATCCCAGGTGTTCATATGCACGCCTATCTCCATCTGCGGGGTGGGCGTGGGGGTAGCTTTCGGTGGCGGGACATAACCTGCCAGGGAATGATTATGCAATGCGTAATAAACGCCTATGTCGTTTAGCTGTGGAGGTCCATCGCTTGCATGGCATACAGAACAAGTTTTAGATTCTTTAACAGCATATTCAGGTCGTGCGGAAGTCATATACGGTGTATAAAGCAGGAACATTATTACAAGCAGTAGAATAATATGATTAATATGTTTTTTATTCATGCTCGTACCTCACTTTCTTCTGCTCAGCAGGTAGAGTGCAGCAATGCCAGCCAGTGAAAATGCTATGTCAAATCCAGGCGCTGATGGCGTTGGTTGGGGAGGGATTCCTGACTCCTGCTGTGCTTTCTGGGCAGAATCAATCCCGTCTGTTATTTCGTTCTGGAAGGTTGCCAGATCAAACCTGTGCCACAGCACGGGAAGGCTATCTCTGATTGACATGGCATTATCAAGATCCATCTGTGCAGCCGAAACGTTTTTTCCCTCCAGTTTTGCCTGCGCGATGTAGTTATTGGCTATGTCGATCTCATTTGTCAACTTCTCCGCATTTTCAAGTGCGGTAATCGCCTTGTCTGGCACATCGGGTGGAGCAACTTTCATTTCAGGATTATGGCAGTTGCTGCATACATCATGGAATTCGCTGATATTCAGAACCTGAAACACATGAGGCTTGTGGCAGGTATCGCACGTCGGAGCCTGCTGGTTTGCCTCTAATTTCTGATAGTGCAGGGAATCCTTAAACTGTTTCAACTCATTGGTATGGCATTTCCCGCAGGTTTCAGGGACATTCCTGTAAAATACGGTACTATTAGGATCCGAACTCCGCAGGATTCCTATATGCGCATTCTCTTTTATATCCGAGCTCGGGTCTCCGCCATGGCAATTATTACACGTAACACCAGCCAGTGCATGTTTGGATGTAGTCCACTGGTCGTAGTTATTTACTGCAAACTTATTAAGGACAGTGACATGGCATTGAAGAGAACAGGGTACATCCCTTGCCAGATGTTCGAGTCTTATTTTGTTGAATTGCTGCTCTGTCGCATTAAAAGCTGAAAGATTTTTATGACAATTTATGCATGAATTGTCTGCATACACACGTGGCAGAAAAGCGATACTTAATAATAACAAACTTGCTAATATAATCGTTTTTTTAGAGAACATTACATCACCTACCTGAAATTTTTACGAATTCCTCCTGGACATGAAATATGCGATTGTGAACCCAATTATAAGCAGGATTCCTTCAAAACCGGGTGCTTTTGTGGGGGTTACTGCCTGACTTTGCGCAGTTATGTTTTCCGCATTCTTAGCATCATCAATGCCCAGTTGCACTTCGGTTTCAAAGTAGGTCAGATTAAATCTGTGCCATACCGAGGGGGTATTTCCCAGAATGACTTTCGCTGTATCCAGTTCTTCCTGTGCTCTGGTTACATCCCTGCCCGATGCATTTGCAGATGTGATATCGCTTTGAGCTTTTGAAATTTCAACCTGCAGTTCATTTACAGAGGATAATGCCGCTTCAGCTCTTTTGGGAACAGCAGGGTTGATTCCTGTTATATTATTATGGCAGTTGCTGCAAAAATCCTCTATCTCAGAAGCCGTCAGCACATGCACGCTGTGCGCCTGATGGCACGTTATACATGCAGGAGCAGGCAAGTTTTCGCCAGTGGATTCCAGTATCTGGAAATGCTTTGAGGTCTTGAATTCTGCAAGCTGCGATGCATGGCATTTTCCGCACATTTCAGGGGTATTGGCGCGTGCGATGCTCTCATTCGAAAGACCGACGTGCGCTTCTTCTTTTGTAACCGCTGAAGCATTCCCGCCATGGCATTTATCGCACGTTACACCGTAAAGGAAGTGTGCGGAGATCGACCAGAGCGCATAGGTGCTGGATGTGGTCTTGTTGAGCTGATCCTCATGGCACTCAATGGAACAGGGAATGCCAGCCTCAAGATGCTTGATGCGTATTTCTATGAATTGCCTTTGCGGTTCTGATGCAAAAAGCAGTCTTCGATGGCAGTCTGCACAGGTATTGTTGGGAAAATTTGGCTCCTGTGCGAATGCAGGCTGAATAAATGTCAGCAAAGAGATTGCTACCAGCGCAAAAACAATGGCTGTAGTAATCCTCAAACCGTTTTTGAATCGCATATGAAGTGCTCCTATCACACTATCATCAATGATGATATAATACTTCCATATCAGCAGAATATTTAAACTTATCTCTCGATGTATTGCATACCCATTCCCTTCGATGCAGCTACCACTGTTTTTAGACCTATCATGTCAACCAGCAATATACTGAGCCTCACCAGAACCGCGAAAGCAAAACCTGTGGCATAGGATATACCGAATAATCCAAATACTCCGATTACACCGATTTCCATTACTCCAAAACCTGCCGGCGATACAGGCACGAACATTAAAATGGTGATAAGCGGATGCAGCAAAAAGAAGGCAAAAAAAGGAAGCTGGATTCCCAGGGCTTTGCCGAGATAATACCATTGCAAGCCTGAAAAAATCCAGCCTATCATGTACAATATTAAAATGGCATTGATGCTCCCTTTAATCTGGATACTTCGTTCCTTGAAAGAAGAAAGGTTTTCTGCAAATTTATTGAAAAAGGGCAGCCTTTGGAAAAATTTAAATGTCACACTTTCCTTATGCCATGAGATAACCAGCATCACAATTCCCACAACCAGCAAGAAAATAATGCCAAGCCAGGCTGACGCAAGCAAATCCTTACCGATACTTGAAAGCCTTGAGATATAATAAATCGCAGCAATCGCCCCGCCAACCTTCAGGATGAATTCAATAGCTTGAGGTGCAAAAATGCACGCCATTCCGTCTGTTACTCTTGTTCCTGCTTTTTTTTTAAGAATCGATGGCGTTAAAAAATATCCGCTCCTTCCTGGGGTTATGTCACCGACAATCATTCCTCCCATGTGGGAAAAGACTACGGTTGAGAATTTAATCCGATAGCCTATCCTGCTCAGTAAATAGCGAAGGCGGGTGGCAAGAACCAGATTGACACATAGATATGATATATAAGCCATAATGAAAAACAAAGGATTTGTTTTCGAAAGGCTCGATACAACTTCATTTATGTCAAGTTTATACAGTATAAAAATAACAATGGATAATCCGATAATTACCTGAATCAATGTCCCGATTTTTTTCATTGGGAAGTAATACATCTTTTGGGATTAAATGCTTTGCATGGGCTTGAACGGGGAATGCGTATCATATCTCCGTAGATGGCGCCGTATTTCCGCTTTAATTCAGAATACCTGTATTTTAGAAAATCGCTCAATTCAGGATGATTCGTTTCTCTTTTGTATTCATCGGCAAAAACTTCTATTAGCCTATCATAGTCCTTGCGCGAATTCCCATGGGCATAGTTCTTACCCGCAAATCGCCTTATGTCCCCGTTAAATAAGGGAGAGATATGGTATAGTTCATGCAATACCGTAGAAAGTTTGTTCTGGTACTTCCCGTGGTTCATGAAACGCGGCAGATGAAAATAAACGATATAGAGAATATTGCTCCCGTTGATGTTTACCTCTGGTGCTGAATATTCTATCCCGCGGATTGACCTGGTTTTTGAGCCCCCCTCAAAGCGCATGGGTCGAAGTTTTGCCACTACGCCATTCCTGTTGCCGTTCGAAGGTGATACGGCTATGAGTATATTATCAGGAATTATGTGGCTAAAAGCAGGATGAGTTTTAACAATATCCTTCACAAGCAGGTTCATGCTGCCAGTGAAATCAAAACCTGAGTTATTTTTGCCTGTATCTACGGGCTGCATCCTTTAAAACCTCTATCCCCGGGAGTTTTTCGCCTGCCAGAAAATCAATGCAGGCTCCTCCTCCCGTGCTCACGTGGGAGAATTTGCTTGAAACGTCAAGCTGCTCTGCGGCGGCTGCAATATGCCCGCCTCCTATAACCGAGAATCCTGATTTTGTTCCGGCTTTTATGAGTTCGTGCGTTCCTATGGCAAAAGCCTCTTTTTCAAACACCCCGGCAGGTCCGTTCATCACCACGGTCTTTGCGCTGCTGATTTCTCTTGAGAATTTAACCATCGTCTCGATACCTATAT
>DAHXMQ010000194.1 GCA_027371625.1 Candidatus Methanoperedentaceae archaeon
GGGCAGACTCCACCACTGAACGGAACCTCATCTCCGACTCTTTCAGGGCTTCCTCATCCTGCCTGTGCTCCATCCTTTCCTCGAGCTCACTCAGCGCCCTGCGTACAACAGGCGCAAGACGCACCAGTCGATCTTTGATTACATAGTCTGTTGCCCCGCTCTTCAAGGTTTCAATCGCAAAATCCTCGCCTATCGTACCCGAGACAAAGATGAACGGCACATCAGGGCATATCTCCTTTACCATCTTCAGTGCTAATCAGCCATCAAATGAGGGGAGAGTGTAATCGGCAAGGACAAGATCGGGTGTAAAGTCAGTAAGTTCTCTCTGGAAATCTTCTTTTGTATCCACGCGCCTTGATATGAACTCGATGTTTGCCCTGTGCAGTTCACGCATCATTAATTCAGCATCGGCTTCATCGTCTTCAAGTATCAGTATGTGAAGTTGTTTGTTCATATCGGCTGTTTGTTCAGGAGCATCCAGTACATTCCCAGCTCCGCAACTGCTTTGATGAACTTATCAAAATCCACAGGTTTAACGATGTAACTGTTGACTCCAAACTTATAACTATCCACCACATCACGCTCTTCATGCGAAGAAGTCAGCACCACGATGGGGATAAACCTTGTTCGCTCATCGGATTTAACCTTGCGGAGAACTTCCAATCCGTCCACCTTGGGAAGTTTCAGGTCAAGGAATATCACTTTCGGTTTGTTTCCAATGTTCCGCCCTGCGTATGTGCCGTTGGCAAAAATAAAGTCCAGGGCTTCTGCACCGTCCTTTACAAGATGTATCTTGTTGGCGAGATTATGTTTATTCAATGCACGAAGTGTAAGTTCAGCATCGTTCGGGTTATCTTCAACCAGAAGAATTTCTACATCGCTTAAATTCGTCATATCTTAGTTCCTCCATTTAAGAGTGTGAAATAAAATACTGCGCCGCCATTGACTTTTCCCTCAGCCCAGACTTTTCCTCCATGCTTGTGGACAATGCGCTGGACTATAGCCAGCCCGACCCCGGTTCCTTCAAATTCCTCAGCGCTGTGCAGCCTCTGGAAGACCCCGTATAACTTATTTACATACTGCATGTCAAACCCGACGCCGTTGTCCTTAACATAATAGATGTTTTCCTTTCCTTCCGTCCTCCCTCCAACCTCAATAGTAGCGCTCTCTTTTGGTCTTGTGAATTTAATAGCATTGGACAGAAGATTGACAAACACCTGACGGATCATTGACGGGTCGGCATGGGCAGGTGGTAGATTTTTTATATCGAGCCGTATCGCACGGTCAGGTGCGGTTGTCTTAAGTTCATCATAGACCTCTCTTGCGAGTTTAGCCATGTTGATATCCACCATTTCCAGATTTTTGCGCCCGAGGCGCGAGAGGGTGAGGAAGGAAAGGAAAACATCTATTATGTTAAGGACAACGGCGTCGGGTTTGACATGCAGTATGTAAATAAGTTATACGGGGTCTTCCAGAGGCTGCACAGCGCTGAGGAATTTGAAGGAACCGGGGT
>DAHXMQ010000208.1 GCA_027371625.1 Candidatus Methanoperedentaceae archaeon
GGGCACTTCCCATCCTTAATCTTAATTGCGCTCACCCGAAAGCCGGCGCGGTCGATTAGCAGGTTATTACATTTCGGGCAGTACGTGTTCTCATACTTATGCCCCGGCACATTGCCTGTATAAACAAACCTCATCCCCTCCTTCTTCGCAATATCGTGCGCCATCTCAAGCGTATCCGTCGGCGTGGGAGAGAGGTTATCCATCTTATACATGGGATGGAATCTCGTGAAATGCATGGGCGTGTCTGCGCCGAGGTTATCCCGAACCCATCTCACAATCGCCGTTAGCTCCTGCGGCGAATCGTTCTTTGTGGGAATAATTAGCGTTATAACCTCGATGTGCATCCCAAGTTCTTTTGCAAGCTTCGTTGATTCAAGCACTGGCGCAAGCCTTGCGCCGCATATTTTCCTGTAAAAATCCTCTGAAAAAGACTTGATATCCACTCGGAAAGCATCAAGATAGGGTGCTATCCTCCGAAGCGCCTCTGGCGTAATGTAGCCGTTGGTCACGTAGATTGTCTTCAGTCCTGCCTTTTTCGCAAGCACGGCGCTGTCATACGTGTATTCATGCCAGATTGCAGGTTCGTTATATGTCCATGAGATGGATCTGCATCCCGTCGCAATAGCGCGTTTTATCGCCTCTTCAGGTGTTATTTCCTTTGTCCACGCCTCCTCAAGCGTCACCTGCGAGATGTTCCAGTTCTGACAGTGCTCGCACCTGAAATTACATCCGATGGTACCTAAAGAATATGAAAGCGTACCAGGAAGGAAATGGTACAGGGGTTTTTTCTCTATCGGGTCAACTGCTTCGTTTGAGACGGTATTGTATATGGTGGTATGAATTATCCCGTTGATATTTTTTCTGGTGCCGCAGATACCAAGCCTGCCCTCGCTTATAACGCACCTGTGAGAGCATACATGGCATCTCACCTTATTGCCGGGAAGTTTATCGAAAAGAACCCCCTCTTTTATCAAAAATTCTCCCCCTATACATACATCTCAGGTCTGCTCTCTATCTGCTTTGAGCGCTTCTTTCGCAACTCATCCCTGAGCTTTTCATAATAGCCCATTATATCAGACGTAACCGAGGGACCTGTATCCTCGATTGCAGCAAGGAAATGCGCCTGTTTTACCTTTTGCGCATTTATATCCTCACGCATTGCAAACCTTCCTGCTTTCTTGCATACGGCAGCGATATCAGCGCCTGTATAATCCTCGGTGAACCTTACGAATTCATTAAGATCCACATCCTCTGCAAGCGACATTTTCAGTGTGTGCACCCTGAAGATTTCAAGCCTTGTCCTTGCATCAGGTACGGGTACGAGTATCATCTCATCAAATCTACCCGGGCGCAAAAGAGCAGGGTCGATAAGCTGGGGCATATTGGTGGCTCCTATAACCACTACGCCTCGAAGTTCTTCAAGCCCGTCAAGCTCCGAGAGCAGTTGATTTACAATCCTTTCTGTCACATGAGGTTCGCCAAGTGCGCTCCCCCTCATAGGAGCGAGCGCGTCAAGCTCATCGAGGAAGATTATGGCAGGCGCCACCTGCCGCGCCTTCTTGAAAATATCAGCTATATGCTTTTCAGATTCGCCGTACCACTTCGACAGTATATCGCTGCCCTTGACCGTTATAAAATTTGCCTCGCTTTCATTGGCAATTGCCTTTGCAAGGAGCGTCTTTCCTGTGCCTGGAGGACCGTACAGGAGCACGCCTTTCGGGGCTTCCACGCCTATCCTGCGGAAAGATTCCCCGTAGCGGAGAGGCCATTCCACGGCCTCCTTGAGCAATGCTTTCACATTATCAAGCCCGCCGATATCTTCCCATGTCACATTGGGCACTTCGAACAATATCTCCCTAAGTGCTGAGGGCTGGACTTCCTTCATGACATCCTCGAAGTCAGAACGCTTTATTACAAGTTTGTCCAGCGTCTCTTTGGGAATCTCCTTCTGCTCAAGGTCGATTTCAGGCAGGACGCGGCGAAGCGAGGTCATTGCAGCCTCGCGGCATAATGCTGCTATGTCTGCACCCACGAAACCGTATGTGCGGTCTGCAAGGTCATCGAGGCTAACATCCTCAGCAAGCGGCATTCCTCGTGTATGAATCTGGAATATCTCCCGCCTTCCCTCGCGGTCTGGCACACGAAGCTCTATTTCGCGGTCAAACCTGCCCGGGCGGCGAAGTGCCATATCCAGAGCCTCGGGTCGATTTGTTGCGCCAATCACTATCACGTTCTTTCTTGATTTTAAGCCGTCCATGAGGGAGAGAAGCTGCGCTACCACACGCCTCTCCACTTCACCTGTGACCTCGGCGCGTTTGGGGGCGATGCTGTCTATCTCATCGATGAATACGATGGCAGGCGCATTCTTTTCAGCTTCATCAAAAGCCTCACGCAGCTTGTGCTCGCTCTCGCCATAATATTTTGACATGATCTCAGGACCGTTGATGGTAATAAAATACGCATCGCTCTCATTTGCAACGGCTTTTGCAAGCATGGTCTT
>DAHXMQ010000209.1 GCA_027371625.1 Candidatus Methanoperedentaceae archaeon
GAGACAGAGCGCAAGATGGCTGCGATGATAAAGGCGATTGGAGGGATATGAAGGTATTATTCATCAACAACAAGGACTCCTTTGTATGGAACCTTGTGGATTATGTTTCAATATTCGAGCCTGATACTGTCGTGGCTCCGAATACCATTTCGCTCGACGAGGTAAAGGAACTTGCTCCCGATGCCATAGTGATATCACCGGGTCCCGGGCATCCAGCGAACCCGAAGGATATTGGAAGCTGCCTTGAGATCATCAGGGCATCGGATGTCCCGCTACTTGGTGTTTGCCTCGGTCATCAGGCAATAGGGGTAGCTTTCGGAGGCGAGGTGAGCCATTCGACCTCCGGACCGCTGCACGGCAAGACCTCAATGATATACCACAGCGATGACAGCATCTTCGACGGCATCCCGAATCCTGTTGTGGGAGGGCGCTACCATTCGCTTGCGATAACGAGGCTTCCGGATGAGCTTGAGGTGATTGCAAAGATCGATGACGGCATAATCATGGGGGTAAAGCATAAGCAGAGACCGATATTCGGATTACAGTTCCATCCTGAGTCGGTGCTGACGCCGCATGGGCTGAGGATAATCGAGAATTTTCTGGGGATAGCGCGGAGAAGTTAAATAAAGAAAAAGATGCAAGTGAGGCAATAAAATTATTCATGTAAAAAAATATGAGCAAAAATAGAAGCTCCATATAAAGCCTGCAAGCGCGCTGCAGCGTCTCAAATAGTAACAGCCCACAAACTTAACCTGCTTTGAGTGCATTCTCGAATATCTCAAGTCCTCTATCAATCTCATTCCTTTTTATAATCAGAGGCGGCACGAACCTTATAACTGAATCCCCGGCAGGAAGCAGAATAAGTCCTCCTTCAAGCGCTTTTTTGACTATCGTTTCACGCTCCTCTACAGCAGGGTCTTTATTTGCTTTCACAAGTTCCACGCCTATCATCAATCCTATACCTCTCACATCCCCGATTATGGGATATTTCTCTTTGAGTTCATTCAGGCGCCCCATAAGGTAATTCCCCTTCTCAACTGCCTTTTCACCGAGTTTTTTGTCCTCCATGAACTCAAGCGTTGCCAGCCCTCCTGCTGCCGCAAGAAGATTGCCGCCGAAGGTATTGGCATGGGCTCCTGGGGGCCAGCTCATTATTTCGCTGCTTGAAAGCGTGGCTCCAAGAGGTATTCCCCCGCCTATCGATTTTGACATGCACACGACATCCGCCCTGACATCGAAGTTCTCCATTGCCATGAATTTGCCTGTGCGGAAACCACCACTTTGGACTTCATCTGCAATCAAAAGCAAATCGTTCTCATCGCATATCCGTCTGACCTCCTTATGGAACTCTGGCGGCGGGACGATGAACCCACCTTCCCCTTGTATAGGCTCGACTACGATAGCGGCTGTATCCTTTGGTGAAAGTTCCCTTTTGAAAATAGTGCGTTCTATTTCCTGCGCGCACGAAATACCGCATTGGGGGTATTCGAGGTTAAGAGGGCAGCGGTAGCAGTATGCGTAGTGCGAATGCACAACCCGAAGCGAAGGGAAATGCTCCTTGTGCTTGATCTTTGAACTCGTGAGGGAGAGCGCGCCGAGCGTCCTGCCGTGGAAAGCGCGGTAGAATGCAATCATGCCGCATCTTTTCGTGTACCAGAACGCAAGCTTTTGAGCAGCCTCAACCGATTCCGCCCCCGAATTTGAAAGGAATACCTTCTCGTACCCTGTCATCTGCGAAAGTTTCTCTGATAGCTTTACAGGAATTTCAGAATAAAAATCCGAGAATCCGCAGTGCACCATTTTTTCCATCTGGGTGCAGACCGCTTCCTTCACCTTCTTACAATTATATCCGATGTTCATCACAGCCACGCTTGCCGCAAAATCGACGTAGGCATTGCCGTCGATATCGAATATGGTTGAGCCTTCGGCGTGGTCAACCACGAATTCATAAGGACGGGTAAGCGATGGGGATACCACCTTTTTATCGCGTTCTATGATTTCTTTTGATTTCTGGCTTGTTTTCATAATAATTCCTCCTATTCTATATCTATCTGCGCTCTCTGGAGTTTTCCGCTGTAATCGATATAAACAGTTTTTATTTCCGTGAATTCCTCTATCGCCGTTGTCCCGGCTTCGCGCGTTCCGTTCCCTGTGGATTTCACCCCTCCAAAAGGAAGGTGGATCTCTGCGCCTATGGTGCTTGCATTTATGTACGTGATGCCTGCTTCTATTTTCTCGATAGCTTTGAAGGCATTTTTTATGTTCTCCGTATATATCGAGGATGAAAGCCCGTACTCCACTGAGTTTGCAATCTGTATCGCCTCGTCAAGACTGCCTGCACTCAGCAGCGAAAGGACAGGACCGAATATCTCCTCCCTTGCTATCCTCATCTCAGGGGTAACTTCTGTGAATATCGTAGGCTCGAAGAAGTATCCCGGAAGCGGTTTCGCAGTATTCCCCCCAAGAACGAGGTCTGCACATTCGTCTTTTCCTATCTCTACATATTTTGCGATTTTTTCAAGCTGCGAGCTGTTGATCACGGGTCCGACATCGGTATTTTCATCCAAGCCGCTCCCGAGCCGAAGCTTCCTTGTCCTCTCGATGAGCTTCTCCTGAAACAAAGGCATTATTTTTTCATGCACGATAACCCGGCTTGCAGCAGTACATCTCTGTCCAGTGGTTCCGAACGCTCCCCATAGCACCCCGTCAAGTGCAAGGTTGAGGTCAGCATCATCCATCACGATAATTGGATTTTTCCCTCCAAGCTCAAGCGATACCTTTTTCATGTCCTTTGCAGCCTCGCCGAGTATCCACTTGCCCGTGGCAAGAGAACCCGTGAAGGATATGGCGCGGATTTTTTTGTTGTGGACGATTGCGCTTCCCACTGTGCTCCCTTCTCCCATCACGAGATTCAAAACGCCTTTCGGAAGCCCTGCTTCCGCGAGTATCTTTACAAGCTCGATAACCATAACTGGCGTGTCGCTTGCCGGCTTCAGAACGAGCGTATTCCCGGAGATTAAAGCAGGCATTGTCTTCCAGGCAGGAATCGCCATTGGGAAATTCCAGGGCGTGATCAGACCAACAACGCCTATGGGTCTTCGAACCGTCATGGCGAATTTATCAGGAAGCTCGGAGGGCGTGGTCTCGCCGAGAAGCCGCCTTCCCTCGCCTGCAGCGTAATACGCTATATCTATGGCTTCCTGTACATCACCACGCGATTCCTCCAGTACCTTCCCCATCTCGACTGTCATCAGGCGGGCAAGCTCTTCCTTTCTCTCCTCAAGCATCCTTGCAGCTCGGAAGAGTATCTTTGCACGCCTTGGCGCCGGCGTGCCGCTCCATGAATCAAAGGCATCCTGTGCGCTGTCTGCTGCTGCTTTAATATCTTCGTCAGAGGCTTTGTGGATTTTCCCTATTATTTCAAGCGTTGCGGGGTTGAGGTCATCGAATGTCTCGCTCATGCCTGATTCTACCCATTCTCCGTTTATGAAAAGCTTGTATTCTCTCAAAATACTCACCCTATATTAAGTTGGAGGCGATGCTATTTTAAGGTTTTGCGTCTTTTATTATGTCGATTATTTGAGACCGAAGAATTTATCGTTGATTCTAAAAAATGAGTGTTATGAGCAAAACAGATAAGAGCGGCATAATCTTGTTCAACCCGATGCCTGTGAAGCATCCTGTCGCAATTCCGAATAAGAAAACCACATCCCTTGAGGTTCCTCTTGTCAATGTTCCGCTCTCGCTTCTTGCCCTGGCAAGGATGGTTAAGGATGATTTTGATGTGAAGATTATCAATGCAGCAGTGGATAGCGATTATAAAGAGCAGATTCTCATTGCCTGCGAAAACGCGCTCTGCCTTGCGGTCAGCAGCATGACATGCTACCAGATCATGGATGGCATAGACGTATGCGCCGCAGTCAAGGAACACTATCCGGATATGCCCATCGTCTGGGGAGGGTATCATCCGTCCACGGAACCCATACAGACACTTAAAAACCATTATATTGATATCGTTATCAGAGGACAGGGCGAGCTTACTTTTAAGGATACTGTGGAAAGACTTCGCAATAATGAGCCCCTTGAAGGAATTCCATGCGTGTCGTACAAGGAAAGCGGGCGCATAATAAGCAACCCTGACAGGAAATTTGAAAATATCAATACTTTTCCTCCTCTTCCTTATGAGATAATCGACGTGGAGCGGCACGTCAAAGGTTATCAGTTCGGTAAACGCTGCCTCGACTATTACACAAGCCAGGGTTGCGCCTCAGGCTGCTATTTCTGCTCTGAACCTGTCTTTTGCGGCAGGCGCTGGTCAGGACTTGCACCCGAAACCGTAGTCTCTGAGCTCGAACATCTCTCGAAGACCTACAATATCGATACATTCATGATCCGTGATAGCGATTTTTTCCTGAATATAAATCGTGTGAAAGAGCTATGCGAGCTTTTGATTGAGAAAGACCTCTGCTTTCGCCTCACCAGTGTCAACGGCAGGATGGAGCAGCTTTCGCGTGTGGATGATAATATCCTGGCGCTTTCGCGCAAAGCTGGCGTTTATGAAGTATTCATAGGCTTTGAAAGTGGGTATCAGGATGCACTGGATGCAATGAACAAAGGAGCTAAAGTAAGCCAGATTAAAATGTGCACCGATAAGTGCATAAAGCATGATATCGATCTTCGCGGCTCATTCATGGTCGGTGTACCGGGTGTGGATACAGAGGAAGAGGTAAGAAGTACACTTGAGGAAATCCACAAGATAATATGTGCATACGGAGAGATTGAACGGCTGGAGCATCTGGATATACTGCTGTCGTTTTTTACACCATACCCGAACACGCCGCTCTATGAGACCTCGCTTAAAAACGGGCTGATGCCGCTCAATACGCTTGAAGAGTGGGGCGACTTTGACCAGTTCGACTTCAAGGCTCCCTGGTTCCCACCGGATTATTTTGAGTTGGTAAGGAAATTCAGGGCTGGCATGCCGTGGAATTCAGGATGTGGGTTTGAGGAGTGGTGTGAGTTTTATGAAAAAGTTTTGGATATGATGTAAAAGTGTAAATAAAATTATCCAAACATCTGCTTTATTTCGTTCTCAAGAGGAACCCTCATGCCTTCGCTGAACCCGTGAGTCCCTGTTGTTACTTCATAGAACTGCTTCGGCTCACTTGCTTTATCAAAGGTTTTCTTTGCCATGTCTATAGGGATAATAGTATCATTCACTGAGTGCATCATAACAAGTTTGCGCGGCGGTAGAAGCCCAAGATACGTATCAGGGTCTATGGAACGGTAAAACCTGATTTTAGTTTCATCAGTTATATGAGCAATAGCAAGCTGCGACTCCATGTCATAACCGCTTGTGCTGATGCCGATAACGCCCCTGATTTCGGGGTCAATCGCTGCCGCAATGATGGCAAACCTCCCTCCATTGCTCTCTCCCACAATAGCAATCCTTGTTGCATCAATCCTCGGATCCTGCCTCAGCACATCCACAGAGCGCAGGGCATCGAACACCATCTTATGTTCTATCGGCTCTTTTCCCTCCGTGAACAGCTCATAATCGTATTGCGGATCCACGCCTCCGAGGTTTCGCTGCTCGATTCCGAGGCTCGCAATGCCCATGTTTGAGAATATCTCTGCAAGACCCTGCGTTCCTTCCATGGGGACAGTGGCGCCAGGAAGAATAACAACGGCAGGTACCTTTTTATCTGATAAAGGGATGCGGAGTAGTCCTTCCACGGTGTAGTCCTTGCTCTGGAAAGAAATTGTTTCAAGGGTATAGTTGCTTCCATTTGTGATATTAAGCACTTGAACATCGACTTTTCCTCGGTTTTCAGGGTAGGAAAGAACTCCGTCCTTGCTCACAGTCCATGTATCGCTTCCCTGAGCACTCGTGGGTTGCGTTGAAGTCGCGAAGAAATAAACGATAGCAAGAAGTAAAACGGCACTAATTATTGCAACAAGAAATTTTAAATTTACGCCAGATTTTTTCTCAGTTGCTTGCGATGTTGTTTTCTGCCGGCGCTTTTTTTTGTTCATTTTTATAGCAAATCTGCGTTCATCCGTCTATTTTTCTTTTATCACATCAGCCAGTTCAGCCACCCTTTTCCCCAGCGCCTTTCCCTCTTTCAGCCCGACATCGTCCGAGCCTGCGGCGCCGTAGTGACCACCTGTCTCGAAGGGGTCTCCAACTACTACCATGCCATTTATGAGCATTGCCTGGAGAATCGAGATGAGCGTTGTCTCCTTGCCTCCTGTCCTGTGCGCGCCTGTGGCAAACGCTGCGCCTACTTTATTGAATAGCTTTCTTCGCACGATTACGGATTCGTCAAAGAATTTTTTAAGCTCGGCAGCCATACTTCCGTAATACACAGGGGAACCTGCTATGATGCCATCATAGTCGGGAAGTTCATGGATATCAATTTCATCTACAGATTTTAGGGTTGGGGTTCCTCCACCTTCGCGCACGCCCTCTGCGACTGCTTTTGCGAGTTTTTCCGTGTTGCCTGAGCGGGAGTAATAGACTATAATGATTTGGGACATGAGGAGTTGTATATTTTAAAAATCAATAAAGATTTCGCATTGATTGGGTAAAGTTTGGGAAAATCAGTAAATAATTAAAAATGTAATAGCCTTTGCAGAAAAGAAAAAAGTAGGTTAGTTGGTGGTA
>DAHXMQ010000242.1 GCA_027371625.1 Candidatus Methanoperedentaceae archaeon
ATGGATAAGCTGAAAGCGATGTTTGAGCTGCAGAAGTCGTTTATTGAGGAGTTTAATATTGAGTTGGACAGCAATACGGTGCACCTTGCCATGATTGCTGAGGTTGTGGAAGCGCTTAATGAGACGCCGTGGAAGCCGTGGAAAAAGCACCAGGCAGCAATTGATAAGGGCAAATATGCAGAAGAGCTGGCAGATGTAATGCATTTCCTTGTTGAAGCAGCCATAGCTGCTGGCATAACTGACGAGGAGCTGTTTTTGGCGTTCGCTGGCAAGCACGCAATTAATGTAGCAAGGCAGCAGGAGGGGTATTGATGTATAATGGCGGAGTTTACACAGATGTGGGTGCTGCGTTTTTTGATTTAGCGCGCACAATAATGCAAGGCACTGTACGGGCAGGTACCCATGAACTTACCAATGTTTCGTTTGGTTTGCCAGCGGGCACCGGCAACTGGCTGTTGCGGAGCTTTGTGCCGCAGAACTTGAAATACATAAAGGCTGAATTAACCTGGTATTTTTATGGCGACCAGAGTGCGTCATATATTGGTGAATACGCAGCCAAATGGCGTGAACTTGAGCCCTTTGGCATCCACAGCAATTACGGGAGGTATATTTTCCGCGATGATTACGTCAAGGGCGGGCAGTTTTACCCTGTATATAAGCTGCTGAAAACCAATCCTGACACTCGTCAGGCAGTGATGTACATTACGTCGCCAGACGTTGTAAATGCAAGACCTGCTACCATGGATTTCCCATGCACTGTTGCCTTGCAGTACCTGATGGTTGACGGCATGCTCGACCTCACGGTGATGATGCGCTCCAACGACCTGTATTACGGGCTGCGCAATGACATCGCGTTTTTCATGATACTCCAGGAGATGATGGCAGCAGCGCTTGGCGTTAAGATGGGCTATTACTGGCACTATGCGGTGTCGCTGCACATTTATCATAAGGATGCTGCTAAATTCCGCAGCCCTGGTACTCTCAATAGTGAGATTGTGCCTGCTATTAACAGGTCTGACGTGTTCAGCATTGCAAATGATGAGTACCTGAGGGAATCGCCGTTCCAGCAGTGGCTCCACGGCTTCAAAGGAGACGTTTAAATATGGCGAAGGGATTAAGTGTTGTGAAGCCAGCGATTAGAAATTACAATGTGGATGACGAGGAATTTGTTGATACTGCGGCTGCGGTATTCAGCGACGTTGTGAATTTTATTTATAAGCTGCGCCAGCGCTACAGCATCGAACAGCTGGTGCAGATAAGGAAAACAGCAGTTAATGCTGGCTTTGCTGCCATACTTGACGTTGCAATTGATACTAATATCAGCAGGATTGCGCCGGTTATGACCGGGCAGGAGCGGCACAATGAATTATACCGCTGAGTTTATTTTGCACATAGAAAAGGAGGTGTTCAGTTGCCAAACGAAGACATAAAGAGAGAGGTAGTTAAACTCCAGGCAATAACTGAGCCCCTGACAATCGAGGACGTCTTTGAGTCCAACGGAAAGTACGGGCAGTACATCGGGATTCTCCTGGCAGGAAATAAAATCTGCTTCGTGAATAACGACACAACTGCCTTCAGGATGCTCAAAGAACTCCCGCGCTCTGACATAATCGGCAAAGCCATTGTGGCAGAACAGCGCACTGTCAGGAGCGGAGAAAGGGCTGGGAAACACTACTTTGTGCCGAAGCTTGTCTGAGCTCCGGGATTTATTTTTGCCGGTTATGCCGGCTTTTATTTTTTTACGGTGAATAAATGATAAGGTTAAAATCAGTTAAGCTGCAGGTTGCTGGGGAAATTACTGTTGCTAATAATGTGCATAAGGCTGTGCTGTCGATGCCAGCTGTTTCAGTTGGCGGGATGCTGTATGTGGTCGAGGACGTGGTGTTTTCTGCCAGCGGCGAGTATAAAGAGTCGCTTATAAATACGCTGTGTTCGCTTAGAGCCATAGAGAATATGCCTGTTGCCCTTGGTGCCATAAATGCTGCTGGTTATGCCTATGATGATGAGCACCAGCTGCTTATGGCTGCCATGACGGTTCTTGAGCAGACGCTGAAGGTATATACCGCAGTGATTAGCGAAACCAGCAGCAAGCAGCATGATACTCCAGATTACATCGGGTGATAAGGTGATTAAAGAATTAATTGAGCAGCCGTTTTACGACGGTGAAAAATACCATTTAAGCCGGCTGGCGCAGTGCGGGAAAAAATATGCCTATGAGCGGGTGCGCGATACGTATGCTCCCCATAAAGACATATTTGACATCGGGCTTGCGTTTGAGAATTATATTCTCCAGGCAGTTTCAAATAAATACCCTGGGGTGCAGCATAATTATCCCTGTGAACTTGAAATGCACGGGGCAGGCGGTGAGGTGATTAACTTCCAGGGGCATATAGATATCTGGGTTCCGGGCGAGAATATTGCCATAGAAGTTAAATATTCAGAATCCCGCGGCGATTATTATGAAAGCTATGTGAGGCAGCTGCGGGC
>DAHXMQ010000251.1 GCA_027371625.1 Candidatus Methanoperedentaceae archaeon
ATAACATCGCCGAGAATCTGCCATCCTGAAGGTAAAAGTTTTTTCTCATGCTCGGATATATCAAGGAGGTCACCGAGTGTCTTATTCATACCTTCATAAATTTCTTGCGATGAACAGGATGTCGCTCAGGATGGAGCTTGCCGTCTCGATAGAACCTGCCCCTTTCCCGCTGATGGTGATTCTGCCTGCGAGGTCTGTGCGTATGGATGCCACATTCAGTGTTCCACCAACCGCAAGCGGATGCCTTTTCGGCACGAGGCGGGGTGCAACTGTGAGCTTATCCCCGGCTTCACATACGAGTTTGACAACGTAATTACTCTTGTTCGCAAGCTCAAGCGCCTCGGGCGTGATTTTCCTGATGCCTGTAACCTCGACATCGCGGTAAGTGGCATCCTTCCCGAAGATGGAGTTTGCGATAATCACGAGCTTGCAGGCAGAATCAATTCCGTCAACATCGTACGTCGGGTCTGCTTCAGCTATCCCGAGCTCCTGCGCCTCTTTCAGCACAAGTTCGTAGGGCATCCTCTCCTCTTCCATCCTCGTAAGGATGTAATTGCATGTGCCGTTGAGTATGCCTTCAATCCCGATGACGGTATTTCCCGCAAGTGCTTCATGAACGAGGTTGAATATCGGGACTGCCCCGCCCACTGTGGCTTCGTACCGGAATAATAGCCCGTTATCCTCGGCAGCCTCCTTTAGTTCGGTAAAGCGCAATGCTAACGGACCTTTATTGGAGGTTACGATATGTTTTCCGCTCTTGAATGCCGCAAGCATGTTACTCAAACCGGGTTCACCGGTTTCGATGTTTGTGGGTGTAACTTCCACAACAATATCATGCTCTATATCGCGAATGATATCAAGCGAAGTCTCCTTGCCTTTCGCTACTGTACCTTTTTGTTTTTTTCTCTTAAGCGCACTTTCAAGGTCAATTCCCCCAGTATCTATTTCACTGCCCTTCGAATCTGATATCCCGACAACACAGAGGTCGATGCCCTACGAACTTGTGCTGAAAGAGG
>DAHXMQ010000097.1 GCA_027371625.1 Candidatus Methanoperedentaceae archaeon
AGCCATTCGCATGTTGTTTTATGCATATCGACAGCTGCGCGGAAAGGTCCAGTCACGAAGTCGACCGATGTGGTCATGTTGGTGCTCGGACCGTTACCACGCTACCCAAAAAAAGTTATAGAGGCATTAACATGTCGTCACAAATAATAATCTTGGAGGTTGTATCAATGGTTGATGAATGGGACGATTTTAGAAGATTCGAAGAAATAATGAACAGGATGTTTGAGGAATTCTGGGGAAGACCGAGCAGGCGGCGCCTGCTGCCCTCTGGAGAAAGAGGAGCCGTGGTGCCCGCCGAATACCGCGAACCCTTCATCGATGTTATCGAAACGGATAAGGAAGTAGTAGCAACGGCTGAGATGCCGGGTCTTGAAAAACAGGACATCAAGCTCAACCTTACCGAGGACAGGCTTGAGATATCGGCAGAGACAAAGCATGAGGAAAAAAAGGAAGAGAGGGGCTATGTGTACAGGGAGAGGCGCAGTGGAAGTTATTATCGTGCGATTTCCTTACCGTCGCCTGTTGACCCCGATAAGTCAAAAGCCTCGTATAAGAACGGGGTGCTTGAAATAAAAATGCCAAAGACCGAGGTCAAGAAGAAGACGCCGCTGAGAATCGAATAATAAAAGAATGGCATTCCAGCCATTTCCTTCTCAACCCGTTCGTATAGTAGTTATCTTAGCTCGCTAGAAATAGGGAACGAGCTTCATGTTTAATAGAAAATATATTATATCAGTGATAGTTAGATAGAGGAAATCAAATAAACGTTCATACTTGACTTTTAAGTGGTAAAATTTATGAAATATTGGAAACAGACAGAGAACGAAAAGTACGAACCCTTAATACTTCGAACTGTACTTTTAAAGGATATTAGATATTTGTATTTCCTTTTTTTGGCTGGCTATTCTGTATGGATTATTACGGATTATAATGCTAAAGTGCTTGATAAAATGCTTCAAGATCCGTTTTTCTGGATAAGCATACCTGTTTACATCTACGTTTTTTGGGCTCTGAGAAAAATTGTGGAAAAATTTAAAATTTTGCTTAGATTATATCCTGAAACTTCTAAAAGAGGGGGTGAATTCAAAAGAACTATTGAAAATTTTATTTCCTCTCCACAGGTTAGACTGTTTGAAAATGCCACACCTGTTCTTTTTATCCTCCTTTTTATAATCTATTGGCACTTAATGGGATTGTTGGGAACTGCGTATGATAAATATTCGCCTCCATGGTCAATTGCATCTCAAATCGCTTGGTTAATATTTTTTGGCATTATTCTCTTTCCTATTTTTGTTAGCTTTATTATAGTAGTAACAGGCGTATTAAAAGGAATTAAAAAGTTGGAACAACAAAAATTGGCTATTGCAGAGAGTTTGTTGTCGGAAGATAAATTTTCCCTGATAATTTTAAAACAAGAACTAAAACCTATAATAGATTTTGTCTCCACAATTGCTACATATAGTGGTATTTACGTTATTATATGGAACGTTGGTGTTTTTTATGTAAACTTAAAAATTCTCCAGAGAATTGATTATACGACGTATTTTTTAGGGGGGTTTGGTATCTTATTCGTAATCATAGTTCTTCTGGCATCGTATCATTATTTTTACCAAATAATGAGCGAGACAAAAGAGCAACTCTTAACGCGCCATTCCATGATGTATGACGAAATTGCAAAAAGATATTTTGAAAGGTTAAATGATGTTAACAATAACAAAGAGACAACTAAACAAAATTTTAGAAACGACTTGGAAGCAGTCAGAAATATAATTGCCGATTTAGAGAAATCGAGTACAATACCTTTCGAGTCGGGTATAATTTATAGATTATTGCTTTTGAATTCAAGTAGCTTTATTTTTCCAATACTGGAGATTGGTTTAAGGATAATTTTTAAACTTAATAGCTGATAATCACCCTATATACCTTAAATCCTCATCCGTTGAAGCAGGCATCTGGCCCTGCTCCATCTCCCTGAGTTTTGCAACAATCTTTTCCATCTCAGCGGCTCGCTCCTCCAGCGCCTGCATATCCACATCTATCTCAAGAATCTTGCACAGCACCTTCAGCACAGCCTGGGCGCTCTTTGGATCAACAAGGTAGCCAGAGGTCACGCCCATGAGGCATGCGGCATCTATGCCGCGAAGCTCGCTCAAACCAAGAAGCAGTCCGGAAGCTCCGACGATACCTCCGCCTGGTTCGTTTGCCCTGAATTCCACGCCGTATTCCCTAAGTTCACGAACAAGTTGTATATTATTCGCAGCACCAAGAACAACATCTGTCTCAACAAGCTGCCCCACGCCATAGCCTCCGAGTGCATATATCCGCTCGACCTTGAATTCCTCAGCGATATCGAGGAATACGCCGCATAATTCGTAATGCCCTTCGTTCGTTGCACTCTGATGGTCTCCAACCAGTATCAGAAGGTCGTGTTTGCCTTTTGATTTATATGCATAGATTTCATTTTTGACGAGCCTGATAGTGCCGTCGTCTTCGACGAGAACCTGAGGCGGGAAATGCGGCGAGTAAATCTCCATTATCTTCTTTGCCCCGAGTTCCTCGACCATATGCTCTGCTACCAGTTTCCCCACATGCCCTACACCGGGAAGCCCCTCGACAAGTACAGGGTTCTTCAGCCTTGGTTTTTTACTGCGTAGGATGGTTGTCTTGATCAT
>DAHXMQ010000278.1 GCA_027371625.1 Candidatus Methanoperedentaceae archaeon
CTACAGTTTGATATTGAAAAATCTGGCACGGCTTACAACTATATATATTTCTTTAATAATTATAATATTAATCACCGTGTTCGCGTCCTTTTTGGGCTTTACCAAAGGCAAAAGTTTGCTTGAATAATCGATTTTTTTGAAAAGCTTTAATACAGACATTACTATACGGGAAACGGATTGAAATGAATATTGTTCTACTCGGCCCTCCCGGCGCAGGCAAAGGCACGCAGGCTAAGAAAATACAGGAATACTACTCTCTGCCGCACATTTCAACAGGCGATATGCTTCGCGAGAATATTAACAATAATACAAGTCTCGGGATAAAAGCCAGATCATACATGTCAAGAGGCGAGCTTGTGCCAGACGAGCTATTAATAACCATCATAAAAGACAGGCTGTCAAAAAAGGATTGTGAGAGCGGGTTCCTGCTGGATGGCTATCCCAGGACGATACCACAGGCTGATGCGCTCCAGATGATCCTCACGGAGTCGGACAGGAAACTGGACGCAGTCGTGAATATCTCGGTCGAGGACAAGGAATTGATAAAACGCCTCTCAGGAAGGAGGATGTGTTCATGCGGTGCAAGCTATCACATGGTATTCAATCCTCCCAAAAATGATGAATTCTGTGACCTGTGCAAGGGAAAACTGTAGAGAAGATCTGCGAACCAGATTCCTATGATAAATCCCATGAACCCGAATAAAATGGCATATAATGCGCTTTTCAGTATTTCAGATGGTGTCATGAGCAGGATAAGGCATTTTTGAGATATTAAATATATCGAATCTGGATATTTTAAGGCTCTATCATTCAAAAGCTACATCAAATTTCTGACAAAATATTGATCGGGGAAATTACTCTTGAGAAATGTTCAGCATGCATCGCATTAAATAATGAGGCCCTCAACCCTGAAGGGTAGGGAATTGCTCATCCCCTTGACCCCACTATATTAAACAATTGATTTATATAATTATTGTGAGCATAGTGAAAGTGCAAAGCTTAGAAAGACTTAAGTATTGTGTTGATATTGGTACGAAGGTAGTATGTTTGACGGAAAAATATGCGCAGGGCATTGGATTCTTGAAATTTTAGGCAAGTGTATAATAATTATAAAAACAATTGCTCCTACCACACTATGAATCTCGCATGGGGCATCACAGGCGCAGGACACTTCCTGCATGAAAGTTTCACGGTCTTCAAAGAGCTGAAGCAAGAAAAACCGGAGCTGAAGGTCACCACTTTCCTGTCGCGCGCTGCCGGAGAGGTTGTCAGGATGTATGGTCTGACAGGCGAGCTTTCAGGAATTTCGAATGGCAGCTACCTCGAGGAATGTTTTTACGAAGATGAGCAGGGAGCAAGCTTCCCCAAAGCAGGCAGGTTCCTGCTGCAAAGATACGATGCCCTGGTAGTAACTCCTGCCACCTCCAACACCACGGCAAAGCTCGTCTGCGGAATAGCCGATACCCTTGTGACGAATATAGTGGCGCAGGCTGTGAAGGGAGGAGTTCCGGTTTTTATCGTGCCTGTGGATATTACAGGAAAAATCGAATCGAAGATGCCGCTTTTTATAGACCGCGAGATATGCATGCGATGCGAGCTTTGCCCTCCGAGGGAAGAATGCCCGAAGGGGGCGATTACAGACCAGATTGACCTTCTTTTGTGCGATGGGTGCGGTTTGTGCGTGCGGCTGTGCAGCTACGGGGCGATAAGAAGTAAAGCAGCAAAACTCAAGGTCCGTGATGTGGATTCAAGGAATGTCAGAAAATTGCAGAAGCTTCGGGGAATCACTGTACTCCGGCATCCCAGCAAAATACCAAAGGCAATTAGGACTACATCTGCTATGTGGCGTGATTGGCAAAAAAAAATAAAAAAAGTCCGGCTATCTCATGCCGGACTTCTGCCTTTAGTACACGTTTGTGGGCTGTAATTGCAGGAAACACCGTATTCGCATGCGCGCATCTCTTCCCATGTTCGGGTGATGATGCGCACAACGCAATTACTCTCTGAGTTTTTGCATTTCATGTTATCACAGTATCTGGTCGATTATCGAACCCTTGTTCTTTCCTGCCGGGACTCTTATTCTCTGCTCAACAGCGGCTGGAGAACTTACAGCTTCGCTCCTCGGTCCCATTATCTGGGCTGAGTGGATGCCTGTCATTATAGCCATGCAGCGAACCTTGCCCTCAAACTCCTTCTTTACCCTTGCGCCCCAGATAACATTGGCATGGGAGTCAAGTTCGTATGTCAGCGAAGAAGCAATCGACTCAGCCTCCTTGAGGGACATATCCTGCCCGCCCGTGATGTGCAGCAGGCAGCCTGTTGCGCCCTTCGTATCGACATCAAGCAGCGGGTGGTTGAGTGCCGCCCTTACCACTTCCTTCGCTTTGTCCTGTCCTTTCGCCTCTCCGACAAGCATTACGGCAAGCCCTCCGCCCCTCATTATAGCCCTGACATCTGCGTAGTCAAGGTTTATCAATGAAGGCTGGGTTATGGTCTCGGCAATCCCTTTCACGGTTTCGGATATGAGCTGGTCCATTACCGAGAATGCCTGGTCGATGGGGAGATTGGGCACATAATCGAGCAGCCTGTTGTTGTCGAGCACAATAACGGTATCTGCCGCCTTTCTCAATTCATCAAGACCTTCCTCTGCCTTGAACATCCTTGAGCGCTCGACCTTGAACGGGCTTGTGACCATTCCGATTACGATTGCACCCTGGTCCTTGGCGACCTGCGCAACCACTGGCGCTGTACCTGTACCAGTGCCTCCGCCCATGCCTGCTGTGACGAATACGAGGTTCGCCTCCTTCAGTACGTCCTCAAGCGTTCCTCTTGCAAGCTCTGCGGCTCTCTTTCCGACTTCCGGAAAACCTCCTGCGCCAAGCCCGCGTGTTATGGATTTGCCGATTAAGATTTTCTTGTCTGCCTGGGTGATATCCAGGTGGATCTTGTCTGTGTTTATTGCAATGGTTTCTGCACCTGCTACCCCGATGTTATAAAGTCTGTTTACTGTGTTATTGCCTCCGCCTCCGCATCCCACGACAACGATTTTTGGTGTTCCGAAATCTTCTACTTCCTCAGCTCCGTTTTGCGAAGCCTTCATCAACTGTTCCTTTTCTGCCATTTTAAGTGCATCTTGCACGAATGATTCCATATTATTCATCCCCTCGCATTATTTACTGTTCCTCTTTCAGGCGCAGGAAAACATCTGCATTTTTGGCTTGCTCCTGTGCCT
>DAHXMQ010000308.1 GCA_027371625.1 Candidatus Methanoperedentaceae archaeon
TTCGTAAGCCCGAAAATTCTGAGTTTTTCCTGCATGCAATGCGATTTAGCCAGTGACAATATATAAGCTCATAAATTTTATTTTGCATGCGAATTTTTCGCAATAAACCATATAAATATAATCATCCATTATGGTCTGAAATGGCATTTGCGATTGAAATAAAACAGCTCGTCAAGATTTATGATAACAGGGTCAGGGCTCTGGATGGCATTGACCTTGAGATAAAAGCCGGGGATATCTTTGCCCTGCTTGGACCGAACGGGGCGGGTAAAACCACACTGATGCGGATACTGACTACCCAGTTAAAGCCAGCATCAGGTGAAGCCTATATTTTTGGAATGGACGTGGTTAAGAAGGATTCGCAGGTCAGGAAGGTTATCGGGTATGTTCCCCAGGAGATGAGCGTCTGGACTGATATCACAGGATTTGAGAATCTTCTCATATATGCCAAGATCTACGGGCTGCCCCAGAAGTCTATGAAGAAAGTCATTTCTGAAGCACTGGAGAGCATGGGTCTTTCAGCAGTTTCGAACAATCTCGTTAAAACGTACTCAGGCGGCATGATAAGAAGGCTTGAAATTGCATGCGCCATGCTGATCAAACCAAGGGTTCTTTTCCTCGATGAACCCACGATAGGGCTTGACCCTTCTGCACGAAAAGCTGTCTGGGAGAAGCTCTCGGCATTTAAGAAGGAATACGGCATAACGATATTTTTCAGTACGCATAACATGGAAGAGGCTGACCTTTACTCTGACGAAATAGCCATAATCGATAGGGGCAGAACGGTAAAATTCGGAACACCTCTTGAACTTAAACGTTCCATCAGGAGGGAGGTTATCAGGTTCGGTTTAAAGAATCATGACATTGGCGAAGAGGTTCTCGGCAGAATAAGAGGTCTGGGTTTTGTTAGTGGCGTTGCCGTCAGTAATTCGGTACTCGATGTAATTGTAGAGGATGCAGAGACAGCATTGCCCGATGTTATGGAAGTCCTGAGGAACAAGGGCATTTCAATTCTCAGGGTTTCCACGACAAGACCAACCCTTGACGATGTCTTCCTGAAGTATGCAGGAGCGATATCCACGGCGACAGGCAGCATCAAGGAGATAAGGCAGACAAGGGAGAGGGAGAGGAAGGGATAGACATGATGGATTCACTAAGAGAAATGCTTGCCATGATAGAGCTTGAACTGCGCAGGCTCAGGCATGACAGGACTGAACTATACACAAGAGCTGTTCAACCAGTGCTCTGGCTGGTTGTGTATGGTACTGTGATGAGCCACGTTAGGGCGATACCGACCGATGGGATACCCTACCTTGACTATATCACCCCGGGTGTGCTGCTGCAGTCAACGATATTCGTTTCCGTGTTCTATGGTTTAACTATCGTATGGGAGAGGGAAACAGGGATTTTGAAAAAGCTGCTTGTCGCTCCTGCTTCAAGGTACGCCACCGTGATAGGCAGGTCAATTGCTTCAGGCGTCAGGGCGATTTTCCAGGCATTGATAATCGTACCTGTGGCACTGCTCATCGGGGTAAGGTTTGTGCCCAACCCACTCTACTTCCTCGCAG
>DAHXMQ010000312.1 GCA_027371625.1 Candidatus Methanoperedentaceae archaeon
TTCCGTTCTCAATTTCACGAAGAACCGATATTTTGAATTCTCGTGTGAATTTTTTCCTTGTTTTCATATTTGCACCCTTTTCTGTTGACATTTGTTAAGAATGTTTCTTAACTACCTGTCCACTTTTTGGGGTGCAGTCCAAATAGAACGGTAGGGCACATGGGATTAAGGTCTGAGTTCACCAGAAGGGGGTTGGTTTTGCTTGCGGGACCGCAGATTGACCCTGGATTTGATGCTTATCTCCATATTGCAGTTTGTAACCTTAGTCCAACTGAACTTTCATTATCATACGAAGAACCATTTTTAACTGTAGAATTTCATGAATTGCCTGAACCTGTAGAACACCCATATAGCGGAACATATCAGAATCAAGAAAATATCACACCTAAAGAAATTAGGGATATAAAAGAAAGACGTGGGTATGCATTAAGTGAGGTAATCAAAAACATGCAAAGGATTGCCTCGGACATATCGGGTTTGAAGGACGCCGTAACTAAATTTTCAGACGCAGAATCAAAGCTTTCCCAACAAGTCGATAAGCAAATGGGAATTTTTGTAAAAACGATAATTGCACTCGCCATAAGCATTGTAGGTATTTTATTGGCGTTATTTGTAGCCTTAGTATTGAAGTAAATTCACTGAGCATCATTTTGTCTTCGATGCTCTACGCTCTTTTGAATCATTCCCATCCATCGGTTGCGCCCAAGTTTTAAGTCTATTCCTGCTGCCTGCGCTGGTGTCCTGCCATTCAGCGCTTGATGCTGTCTAATATGGTTATAGAATGCCTTGAATCCGTTATTAAACTCAGTTGCAGTATCATCATCCTGCAATCCCCTCATTGTTTTGGTTCGCTCTCTGACCGTGTTATGTAGCCTTTCGACCTTGTTGTTATTTACCTTTGCTCTGATGCCATCCGCCCTTATGTGCTCGCATGTCTGGTGATGGTCATAGAATACCCTATTAAACGCATCGTTGCATGACTGCAAGCCGTCTGTGATAATCAATTCTGGCTTTTCTCCCTGCGTATGCGCCTTTGCCGATTTAAACACATTTTTTGCATCGTTAACCTCTCTCTTCTTGGTTATAAGATTGGCTACCATGTACCGTGTTTCGCTATCCATTACATGCCAGAGCCAAACCCATTCATCACGTTTGGTTTTCATCTTCATTTCATCAGTATGCCAGATGCTACCGATTTCAGATTTCAGCGTTTCGGCATACTTGCTTATGATTTCTCCATATTTGTTCGTCCAATATAGAATCGTGGTATGGTCAACATGGCGTTCATAGAACTGGTCTAAATGGTCAACGATTTTTCTTAGTGATGTGCTCTTAAAATAGAGGTCAAGCGCAACCGTAACCATTTTAGCTGTAACCTGCATTTTTTCAAAGCCTGCTTCGTTCTCAAGGGTAAAGGTCTTATTGCAATGACCGCAAAGCATTCGGGTTTTATTGCCTATTTTGGTCTTTCGTGTGCCGTGTTTCGTGATATTGTCCGAGCCACAATAGATACATACAAAATTATCATAGCTCTGGTTCGCTTTGATTTCAGCCTGCAATTCCTGAGCTTCCGCCTGCTGTTCTGCGCCAATTTAGCCTTTAAAGTCTGCCAGAACCTGATAGCGTGTATATGCTTACATTCGACATGCCGATAAGTAAAATCAGGGCAATCGCAGAACCACGCATTATACTTATTCGCTATGGTATAAACACCGTTTCCAGATTGCGAAGGCATTTGATACATATTCGTTTCAAGTTGTATTGGCTCAAAGCCATGTTCAATCATCGACTGACCTCTTGGCATTCTTGCGGTTTGCATGTCTGTTGTATGGGCAAACATTTTTATCACCATAGCTAATATTAGCTTCCATAGTATTTAACAGTATCTGAAGATAATATTATACTCCGTATGCAACGATAGGTTTATATGATCATAGATAATATTATTCTCCAATGTCAGAAAATGTTAGAACGGAAAAAGCCACGCAAAAAAAAATTGAAATTGGAGAGGAAACATCCAGAAAACTTCTTACTTATCTTAAAGAAAACCCAGATAAGACAATATATGAATTATCCAAAACCTTTCATTGGAAAATAGGTAAAGTTCAGAAAGCATTGCACCGCATAGAAAGTTGCCTTGGTGTTGAACAAGACATAAAAGGCGGAAGATTAAAGAAAAGATATTACGTTATTAGCAAATCTTGAGAACAAAATCGGCATGAGCACTAAATCGTCAAAATATGCCGCTATATAGAAATTTAAAAACAGTAGTGGAATCTTAATAATTTGGTGATGGTAAAATGGCAAATAAAAAAAAGGAGCCGATAATATCAAAGATAATGGTCGAGCAACGACAAAGTCACCCAACTCGTGTGAAACTCTTTGTTGAATTAGAAAAAATACTCGGCAGACCAGTTGTTTCCTTTTTCACCAGTTTTAAATATCCTGTTATGATAGAGGATGATGATGCAGATATGTTAGAAGGGATATTGCAAAAATTGGATTTATCCAAAGGGCTTGCTTTGGTTATAAATTCCCCTGGGTGGTGACGGTCTTGCCGCTGAGCGTATAATAAATTTATGTAGAAGTTATAGTGGAACTAATGAATATTGGGCTATCGTACCTGGGAAAGCAAAATCAGCAGCAACCATGATAACTTTGGGTGCCAGTAGAATTATTATGAGCAAGACATCGGAGTTGGGTGCAGTTGACCCACAAGTAGTCATATCAGAGGGGGACGGAAAAATAGCTAATAGGTTTTCTGTAGTCAATCTGGTGGAAAGCTACAATGACTTATTTAATAGAGCCGTAAAAGAAAAGAAGGGCAATTTGGAGCCATATCTACAGCAATTAGCCAATTACGATGAAAGAGAAATTAAAGAATATAAACAAGCTATTTCATTATCAGAGGATATTGTTATTCAAACATTAAAATCTGGCATGATGAAAGGCAAGACCGATGAGGAGATTAAAGATAAAATAGAATTGTTTTTATCACCGCACGAAACAAAAACACACGGTAGAGCAATTTTTTTGAATGCATGCAACAAATGCGGTTTGAATATTAAGGAATGTAAATTGGATTCGGAAAAATGGAAATTGTTATATGAACTGTATATAAGAACAGATGATTATGTTTCAAAATATGCCTCAAAAAGTATTGAAAGCTCTAACCATTCATTTTTCCATCAGTGGCGGGGGAAAGATAATGCAAAACTATGAGATATTGGAATCGGGAGAAAAAAACGAGGAAGAACTTCTTAAAGCAAAAAAAAGCTACCAGAGAATTCAGAAAGAGATTTCACCATTTATAAGGAAAAGGAAAGTTAAGAAAACCTCAAATAATGGCAAATGGTGCGATTCATCAGTATGTGAACTTGGAGCATAAATAGCTGTTAAGAGTTTTTCATCAAAAATTCGTTATTGATAGTGGATACTTTTTAAACATAGTTCTGACTTTTTAAACAGAAGGTACTTATTTAACAAAGCCACGAACACCATCAAGCATTTTAATACCTTTAGAAGTATTTAAAACCCACAGCAATTTCACCAACCGACTCACCAACCCCAAAATCAACACCTCAATTTTTTTAGACACACCCAAGTTTCACCAGTGCCATAAATCAATAGTAAAATATATAGATACACCGGATGATATACCAGTGAAAGGTGCTAAAATGAGTATTAAACTAGGATTCGTGGTTTCGGAATTCAACCGTGATCTAACGCTCCAGATGGAGACCCTTGGAAAAGAGCATGCAGCTTTCCTCGGCGCATCGGTTGAGAAAATTCTATACGTACCCGGGGTTTTCGATATGCCTCTTGCTGTAAAGAAGCTTGCAGAGGATGAGAATATCGATGCGGTCGTTACCATCGGATGCGTTATACAGGGGGCAACCAAACACGATGAGATAGTGATACAGCACGCTTCGCGCAAGATCGCAGACCTTGCACTTGAACATAAAAAGCCCGTGACGCTTGGCATCTCAGGACCGGGTATGAGCAGGCTTGACGCTCACGAGCGCGTGGAATATGCAAAGCGGGCGGTGGAAGCTGCCATAAAAATGGTCAGGATGCTGAATGAATAAAATAGGCTTTTGCTTTTGAGTTTGCCAGCATAACATATAAACACAAAAAAATACATAGGTAACATAAGGGAGGTTAACGTATGGAACTCAAGATGCCGGTAAAAGAAATAATGACAAGGGATGTCGTGACCGTAGATATCGGAATCGATGTCCCAAGCTTAGCTAGGAAATTGCTTGAATACGATGTCGGCAGCGTCATAATCACGGATGAAGGGCATCCAGTGGGGATAATAACAGAGCGGGATATTGTAAGGAAAATCGTAGCCAGGAATCTTAAACCGGATGATATTGCCATCAAGGAACTGATGACAACCCCTCTTATAACCATATCTGCGAGAGAGGATGTTACAGATGCCATGCAGATGATGCTGAAAATGCAGATAAGGCGATTGCCTGTTGTCGAAGCAGGAAAGCTTGTCGGTATAGTTACGGACATGGATCTGATCGCAGCTTCAGCCGAGATGGGGAGCATCTTTTCAGACCTCATAAAGATGCACCGTGAGAAGATT
>DAHXMQ010000106.1 GCA_027371625.1 Candidatus Methanoperedentaceae archaeon
CTGCAGGGTAAAAAGGGTGATGAATTTAACCGATATCGAGGATAAAGCTATAGAAACGGCAAAAAAGGAAGGAAAGACGCTCCGCGAGATGACCGAATACTATTCAAAGGTATTTTTCGAGGATATGGAGACATTGAATCTTTTGCCTGCAGATGTTTTCCCAAGAGCCACAGAACATGTGCCTGAAATTGTTGAAATAATAAAAAAAATGATGGAAAACGGTTTTGCCTATTGCGGGAAGGATGGCTCGGTCTATTATGATGTCTCCAGATACAACGGCTTTGGAAAGCTCTCGCATCTGAAGCTTAAGATCGGGAAGAAAAAAATTAAGCGCGATGAATGGGGCGAGTCCACGTCTATAATTTCGGATTTTGCCCTGTGGAAATCATACGAGAAGGAGGACGGCGAGGTTTTCTGGGAAACGGAGCTTGGGAAGGGAAGACCGGGCTGGCATATAGAGTGCTCAGCCATGTGCACAAAGCATCTTGGCACGCATTTTGACATCCATGCCGGAGGGGTTGATACCATTTTCCCGCACCATGAGAACGTGATCGCTCAGAATTTCGCGGCATTCGGCGAAAATCCCTCAAGATACTGGCTACACATCAGGCATCTCATGGTCGATGGAAAGAAGATGTCAAAATCCGCGGGCAATTTCTATACGTTGCGGGATCTTCTTGAAACGGGATGTAAGCCGATGGCGATAAAGTACCTGCTGCTTTCCATGAGCTACAGGCGAAGGTTGAATTTCACTTTAGACGGGCTTGCGGAGGCAGGGAGAAAACTTGAGAAGCTTCACAGCACCATCGAAAGGATCGGGGAAGCAAATGGAGAGAATAATTCAGGTAAAATAGCCACTAAAGCGATGAAAAAATTTGTGCAGGCGCTGGATGATAACCTGAACACAGGGAATGCGTTAAAAGTGATGGAAGAGCTTGCGGACGAGGTCAGCAGGATAAACCCTGGTAAAAAATCAGCGGAAAAGATCCTTGAAACTTTTAAGATTTTTGACTCGATACTCGGATTGGGACTGTTCACTTCCTTATAATCTGCATCTCTCGCTTTTTCGGCTGCAACTGGACAAGCAGCGCCTTTAGCTTGGCGTCGTCTATCTTTGCCTGAAGCCTTCCGCTCTGCGCAAGAGCTATCAACTGCGCCTCCACGCTCTCCACAAGCTCGGGTTTTGTCATCTTAAGCGTATTCAGCCTCTCCCGTGCCTCAGGTGTTAGTATTTGTCGTAAGACTGCCTGCTTCTTTGCCTCGTACTCGGCTCTCGCAGCCTCCTGCTGGGCTGCCTGGGATTGCGCAGCATATTGCTGTTGCTGCAACTGCTCAAGCTTGCGCCTTTTTATCTCTTCGAGTTCCTCATCCATATCTAATATTTAGCTACAGCCGGATTGGATTTAACCAACTCTGATTTAACCTCGTTTGCTGCATCATCCAGAAACGACTGTCCGTCCTTGGAGATTATCCTGCCTGTTTTCTGGGTTTTAACAAACCCGGCTTTTTCAAGCTGCTGCATTGCCTCTCTTGCAATTGAGCCGCTCCCTTTTGAAAAGTGGATAGGCTTTACTCCATTCCTGTGCCGCCCGCCGTAGAAGCTCCGCAGGCGTGAGACCCCGACAGGTCCGTCGATATAGATTCGCCTTAATATTGAAGCGCACCTTACGAACCACCAGTCGGGGTTATCAGGGGAAAGCTCCTTATGAACTCCTGTTTTGGCAAAACGTGCCCACTCGGGGGGCTTGGTCTTCTGGTCATTTTTTAATTTCTGTGCTGCCTTATTTATAAGCATTTCGGCAGGCACATCATATACAGTTGTCAATGTTGATCCTCCATAAAATTATCAATAGTAGGGGACTTCAGTATTTGTCGGATAGTATTTACCTTTTTCGGCGAAATACAGCAGTATTTCCCCTCACCTCAATAAGTTCCGAATCCGTGAGGTCTGCAAGTTTTTCTGAAAGCTCGTGTCTTCCCATTTCGATAACAGCGGTTTTGAGGAATTTCACCTTCACCATTTTCTTAATCCTCAACTGGTTTTTTAGCTCTTCGACTATGGGTTCTGTACCTGATTTACCCACATGAATAGTAGCATCAAGAGAAGTACCTTCTGCTTTGCTTTTTTGTTTGCTCATGCCAGTATATCTTTGAGTTTTTTTGCTGATTTTTCAAGTTCCAGAAGGATTAAACCCAATCCAATATCCTGACCTGCAAGAAGAATCAACAGTGCCTTAGGTCCTGCTCCAATAACAACTAATCTTCCGTAATCGGTTTCCACGATAACACGATTGGGTACGCCTTTTGCTACATGTGTGGTGGCAGTCTCGGCAGCCCCGAGTATCGTAGCAGACATTGCAGCAAGGGAATCTACAAAAAATTCTTTCTGCATAACAGCACGAATAAGCAAACCGTCACGGCTGGCAGCAGCACAGGCTTCCACACCCCCCATATTCTTCAGGTCTGCAAGCAGTTTGTCCACCATTTCGACAGTATCAGGCATCAGGTTCCTCCAGTTATTTTTTCTATCAATACTTCAAATGCCTCAAAAACACCGATTTTATCCTTCGCAACTGCAGGAACGACAGGAATGTCCTCAGGCAGACTGAACTGGCTTCTTATTTCTTCAGGCGTAAGAGCACCGGGTAAATCCTGCTTATTTGCAACCACAACATACGGCAGCCCGTAGGACTTTGTAATCTCAAGCATTTGCTTCGCCCGAACAAAATCCGCTGGATTTGTGGAATCCACAATAAGAAAAACGCCCATAGATTCGCCGCTTATTAATTTTATGATCGGATCAAACCTCTCCTGTCCAGGCGTTCCGAAAATATCTGCGCTGAAACCTTTATATTCGAGATGGCCATGATCCATGGCAATTGTTGTCCCGAACCTGTCAACGGATATAGCACGTGTTGAAAGGGCATGCACAAACGTGGATTTTCCTGCATCGAAAGGTCCTGTTATAAGTATCTTTGGTATATATAATTTTATTCCTCCAGGTCGCAATACCCTGAAAAGCATGGATTTCCTTGGTTCGTTTGCCCAGTCTGATTTGAGTATCCCGAAATACTGACCGAAGATGACCCGCTCCGCAATTCCTCCAATAGATATAACTGCATTAAATAATTCTCCTCTTATTAAGTCCATGGTTTCATGGGAATATGGCCATGCAGTGAAATTATATATACCAAAGATACTTATAACAGGACCTTTCGATGCAGGA
>DAHXMQ010000347.1 GCA_027371625.1 Candidatus Methanoperedentaceae archaeon
ATGGGTTCTGTTATCGGAACTGTGAAGGACACCATCGATGTATTGCGCAGCGAAGGAGAAAGCGTGGGGCTTCTCAAGGTCAGGTCGTTCAGACCATTCCCTGCCGATGCCATTCGGGCTGCACTGAAGAAGGCAAAGGTAGTAATAACGCTTGATAAGAATATCTCCATAGGCAAGAACGAAGGCGCCCTTTGCACCGAGGTAAAGGCGTGTCTCCACAACACCGACCTCCGGGTTCCTGTCATCGGCTTCATGCTCGGGCATGGAGGGCGAGATATTCCAATGAGCACGATTAAGAAAATAGTGAGTAAGGCAAAACTGGTGGAGAAGGGAATATTCGTTGAAAGCTCATTTGCCGACCTGAGGGAGGAATTGTTATGAGCCTGCTTGCACCGGGACATAGGGGATGTGCAGGGTGCTGCGATGCCCTTGCGGGAAAGTTCCTGCTCGATGCTATTGGTTCTGACTGCATAGTGGTTTCACCCACAGGCTGCCTTGAGGTTTTCACAACCCCGTATCCCGAATCCGCATGGGGGGTCCCATGGATACATTCGCTGTTCGAGAATGCAGCGGCAGTGGCTTCTGGCGTGGATGCCGCGCTCAAGTCGCTCGGGAAAAAGAACAACACAAAAATACTGGTAATCGGCGGCGACGGGGCTACGCTGGATATAGGCTTGCAGGCGATCTCAGGCGCTTTTGAGCGCGGGCATGATTTCACCTATATCTGCGTGGATAACGAGGCGTACATGAACACAGGCATCCAGCGAAGCGGGGCTACGCCGTTGTTCGCAAGCACGACCACAAGCCCGGCGGGCAAGGTATCGTTCGGGAACCCCCAGCACAAGAAGAACATGCCGGCAATCCTTGCTGCGCATGGCTCGCCTTATGTGGCTACGGCTTCTGTGGGGTATGCGCCCGATTTGATTAAGAAGATTAAAAAGGCAGCCGAGACAAAGGGCCCGACGTACGTGCATGTGCATGCGCCCTGCTGCACGGGCTGGAAGTTTGAGAGTTCAAAGACGATCGAAGTCGGGAAACTTGCAGTCGAGACTGCGATGTGGCCCCTCTACGAGATGGAGAGCGGCGCTGTTACGAACGTGAGGAAGCTCAAGAACAGGAAGCCTGTCGAGGAGTATCTCAAGGTGCAGGGAAGATTCAAGCACCTATTTACGATGCAGGGCGGCGCCGAGGAGATAAAGAAGATTCAGGCGATTGCTGACTGGAATGTGAAGCATTTCGGGCTGGAGTGAGCACCAATCCCCGTATTTAAATACGGGGTCTTCAGCGAGCTGTCAGAGAGAGGAAAAATCCTCCAGATCAAACACTGTAAAGCCTCTGTTCCTTAATTCCTCTTTTCGTTCAATCTTCTTTGCGATGATCCCGAAGTATTCCTTTCGGTTTGCCTTATTCCAATCGACAAAGGTTGATTTTTCTTTCAAATTTTCCATGAGCTTTTCTGCATCCTTCAATTTCAAATCCTGCCACTTGCATTCACAAAGCAGGATTTGCTTTGCTTCTTCGGAAAGGGCTATAAGGTCTATTTCCAGAGCTTTTCTCCCTGTCTCATCCCTGCCTGCTCCCCACCAGTTCCCGATCTTCGAAAAACTGGCCTGAAGCTTGTTTTTGCGGTTCAGTTCCCATAAAAATTCTTTTGATATATTCTCGAACCGCCTGCCATGATATTTTGTGATATCATTTTTAATAATATTCCGAATCTCTTCGAAATTCCCTATTTCAAAGAGCGTCAGGTTCCTATGGATATACCTGAACCAGAATGCTATAACGGGGTTGCGTATTTTATATACACCCTTTCGCGACTTCCTTATATCCTCGGTTACAGGCACGCTCCTCTCCACAACTTCGTAAGTATCAACAAGGTCGCTGAGATACCTTGTAATGGATGTCATGTTCAGCCCGGCATACGTGGCGATTTCATTCAGTTTTGTATGACCTGTGGCTATCGCCTCAAGAATAGTATAGTATGTGCCCTTCCTTTTTCCGAACTCCTGCCTCAAAATATCAAGAACTTCCATCCCGAAAGGCGCGTTTTCCCTGAGGAAAAAAAACTTTATAACATCAAGAAGCGGCTTTCTTTCAAGTTCAAAATCCTCTATGGCGACATAGTATTTGGGCATACCCCCGAACACCGAATAGAATTCGACCGCATCCTCCTCTTTCGAGTAGCCCAGTGCTGAAAGCATCTCCCTTGTGTGCTTGTAAGACAGAGGCAGGAGCTTTATTTTTGTTTTTATTCTCCCGTATAAAGGAGCTTTCATGTTCTCAAATGTTTTTTTGATAAGACCTATGATTGAACCAAGGAAAATGAAATGAATCGGAATGTTTTTGTTTTCGTCAAATTTCTTTTGCAGCATTGAAAAAATTGCCGGGTATATATCGCGGAAGTTCTGGAACTCGTCAAAAACTATAACCATGATTCTGCATCTTTCGAATAATACGTCGATGAACTTTTCCCAGGTATCGACGCTCGCAAGGGTATCTATGATTTCCCGCCTTTTCAGTTCTTCTTCAAATTCGCCAAGTAGGGCTTTGGAGGTCTTGTTGTCATAAACGAAAAAATAGAGCGATGGTTTGTTCTTCATGAATTCCTTGACAAGCTCTGTTTTCCCCACTCGCCTCATGCCGTAGATGACTGTGGAGAAGAGGCGGTTTTTTGAGAGGACGTAGCTGGATTCGAGTTCCTTGAGTTCGGAGCTTCGATTGATGAATTTCATAGTATTCAGTTAGTGTATTATTCAGTTAATGAATATAAAGTTTATCCAGATGAGGGGCGAAATGAGGGTTTCATGCCAGCTTTCAAGGGATTCCGCTTTGAATAGAAGGATTCAGGCGATTGCGGACTAGAATGTGAAGCATTTCGGGCTGGAGTGAGCGCAGGTTCCGTTTGTTTTTTGTATTTTAGGTTCTCGTAATGACATCTTATAGCATCTCTTTTTTCTCCAAATAGCCAGCAATCTTTTTCACGAAGTTTTTTCCATTTTCAAACATTTCTAATGCCTCAGCTTCGGAAATCACAAATGTGTATTCGTAATCACCTAACTGTCTTTTTTCAAATGCGCGGCTAAGTTCTTTACTCATATCTTTCGGAAAAATGCCGGTTTTGATAAAACGCTCTCCAAAAACGGATATTACACCTTTGTGTGTGGAAACAGTAATGTCCTCTGTAAGCAGCAGCGCTTCGACCGAGTAAAACATGGCATAATAGACTCTGGAAACAGAGGATTCATAGTCCCTAGATTTTAAGAGAATTTCAGCGCTTTCGAGGTATTTTCTCGCCCTTGTAAAAAGCGACTCTACCTCTTTCATGCCAGTATGCCTTCTTTATGTATGTTTAACAAGAGAGGACTTTTAACCGTCATGTACTTTTTTTCAGATACGGGATATACGGAGATTAAGGCATTATATTTTAGTTGGAGGTCTGTGATTATGTCTATCATTCTGTCGATTTCTCGTCCTGCATTGACCTCTCCTTCAAGCAATACAGCAAGGTCGATGTCAGAGTGTTCTTTTGCCTTACCTCTTGCCCATGAACCGTATAGAATGATATTTTTCAGCTTATTTCCGTAAAGTTTTTTGAGGGCTGTTTTGAATTCTTCGAGGACTGGTTTGATGTTTTCGTGCATGGTATTATATATTGTTCTTGGGATTTTTAATGCTTTGTATTTCAAGTATCAGTTTTATGATTACATTAGGGAAAGGAGCGCTGGCATGAGGACTGACAAATTCATACATTTTTTAAATTCATCATCACATCTAATCTGCTAAGGAGTTCATCTATTTTCTTAAGATAGACTTCCGTATAGCTTGTTGTATCTTCAGTTTTTCTAATTTCACTTTCCCCAATTCTTTCGAATACTTCGGCTGCCTGCTGTGCTACGTCTGCTGCTTTTATATGATCGTTCTCAGCAGCTACTTTCCCCATCTCTTTAAGCGAAAGGCTTACATCGGGTATTTCGCTTACGAGTTTATACTCTGTGAGAACTCTTCCAATCCTTATAATTGAAATTACTATCTCTTCTGTTGCCACTTTGAGCTTTTGCTTAGCCGCCACTTCTCCAATTAACTTGAGAGATGATACGGTTTCCATTGCCACGATTTCAAGTCTTTGTTCAATTGCAGTTTTTCCAATATCTCTAAACGATTTTGCCACCCCTATTGTTGCACCTTCTAGTTTATGTTTTGCGGCAGAACCTCCTACTCGCATTAGGGAAACTGTTGCAAAAAATGCTGCACCCTCTAGTTTTTGTTCAACAGTAACTATTCCTATTTTAGTCATGTTGTCTATCGCTATCCAAGTAGATTCATCATTATATTTACTTGCAGATAGTTCACCGAATCTTAAAAGATGAACAAAAAGATGTTGTAATATTTTTTCTTCTTCGTTCTTCTCAATATTTTCATTTCTTAATATATACTCAGCATGTTTTCTGACAGCTCCTAATCCATCTCTTATAGTTTCAATATCATATTTCATCAAAGCTATGCGCACTATGTCAATAATAGGCTGAGTAGGGTCTTTTTCAACATTTATTTCTCCCCAACGGTCACTCGCATTGGCAGATAGAATACTTTCTTTTGTTATTCCTTCTGCAAGCATATTAATCACTGTAGAAGGTTTCAGCATCTCAAGCGTCTTCCAAATATACGGCACCATCGCCACAAACGCAAACACCCCAAGATAATAAGAAAACGCAACTTGCCCCTCAAGATTCGACAAACTATTCACCTGCGGATTCGCCCTCTCAATCATCTTCAGCACACCCAGCCCATAAAAAATCGCGACCCCGTAAATCCCCATCAGTATCCACAAATCCGGCGTCCTCCTGAACACCTCGATCACCCTCGCCGAATACGAAGACGCCGCAAGCTGGACAGCCACAAGGCTCAGCGTCACCACAAGCGCCACGATAGCAGCCTCGCCCTGCACAAGCGCGCTGAGCATGTATCGGGCGCTGTCAACATCGGTATGCAGGAAGCCAAGGTAAGAGAAAATGATGTGTAAAATTATGATTACCGCGGCGCCGAGGCTGGAATATCGAGTCAGGCGGCGCAGCCAGAGGCATGTGTCCTTTGATAATTTAATTTGCATAACAAAGAATATAGACAGTTGGGAAACGTATAAAACTATTGAAAAAAATGCACCATCCCAAAATCATATATATCATGCTCTCCATAATTCTTTAAGGGAGGTTAAAAATGAATAAAGCATTGATTATTGGATTTTTAGCACTTGCGCTGCTTTTGAGCGGCTGCACATACACACCAACACCGCAGCCGACTGAGACACCCGTTATGACCACAACACAGCCCACGCAGACGACTGTCTCGACGGCTACAATAACGGCGACAACGACGTCTGCGCCGACATCCACAGCAACAGCCACAACACAGGCTACTCCGGCAACGGTAGCGGTGGAGATTAAAAATTTCGCTTATAATCCGCTAACCATAACAATCACCAGCGGAACAACGGTCACATGGACAAACAACGACAGCGTTCCGCATACCGTAACATCGGTAACTGGCGCATTTGATTCAGGCAGTATAAGTCCGGGAAGTACGTTCAGCTACACATTTAATCAAACCGGAACATTCGAATACGGCTGCACAATCCATCCAAGCATACCACATGGAACTGTAACTGTTACATAAAATTTCCATCAGTTAAATCGCTTGCGGAAGTGAACGATTCCAGAAGCAAAAGATAAATGCGCCGGGTTTCCAGCGCATCATTTTTTATCCTTTATGCCTCAAGCTCTTCAGTACGTCCGGCTGCCAAATGTGCCGGATGAGTGACTGTGGTTGCCTGTGACACCGGCAGTCTCAACGCTTCTCTCTTAGCATTTATATGCGCCTCTATGGCATCAGCAGCCTTGACGGGGTCAAGCTCAACAAGCACCTTCCCTCCTGTCAGCGCCTCAACATCGTTCGTGAGCACCTTTGCCACCAGCGGGGCTCCTGTGACCGGGGGAACAGGTGCGAGGTGAAGCAGCAGCCCGAAAGCAACTGCGAATGCCCCGTCAGCAACAGCTTTCTGCTCAAGATACTCGGGCGCCGATGCAGCAATCGGGAGTGCGCTCGGGTCCACTCCGAGGGCGGCTGCTATCTCGGTAACTGCGACACCTATTCTGCCTATATCCACGCATGAGCCGTAGTTGATGCACGGTGGTATTCTCAGCGATTTACAGACGGCTTTCAGACCTGCGCCTGCTTGGTCAGCAGCTTCAGGCTTCATGAGTCCTTCAACCTGTAAAGCAGAGCTGACGCAGCCCGCATTAATCACAAGTATATTGCGCCTGATGAGTTCCTGCGAGAGCCTGACCGAAACAGTGTCGTGTTTCGTCTTGGCTGTGGTGCAGCCGACAACAGCAACAATACCCTTGA
>DAHXMQ010000107.1 GCA_027371625.1 Candidatus Methanoperedentaceae archaeon
CACATCAATAATAGCTTCAGCGCCGCAGCTTCGCTGCGGGGGGCTACACGCATATAGCGGATAAAATATATTAACTAGCGACGCTATATTGGGTTTTGCCCGACTTAGGTTAGAAGTTGAGCATTAACATGGCTGTTGGTAGTTATCCTGATAACATGACAGTAATATCAACGTCCAGCAATCTATCATAATTAATAATTTCATTCGTATTTGTACGAACCAAAACATTTAATACGTTTCCAATCGTTTACATCAATTGTAAAATATGACAAGGTACGCAAGAAGGAAAACAAACGACAGAGGAAGTCAACAACCTCATAACTTCGATAGGCGACCGTGGAGCCACAGCCAAATAAAAGGAGGATTTTATGGGAAGAAGTGAATCAACCAATAAACCCATCCAGATAAGAATATTCCCGCAGCGGCTGTTGCAGGCAGCTACGGCTGAGAGAGTCCTTAACGAGATCGACAAGGTCGATGGGGTAATAAGAATGCTCATCAACGGGAAAAGCCTGCCCAGGAAAGTCACATGCGGACCAGGCACAGGCAGCGATGTCAACCATCCGGATAGAAAAATCATCCATGTCGGGGATTGTGCGCTTGAGCTTCATATCATAGTCGGAGAGATAGTAGTCGAAGTCAATGACGAAAATGCTGCCGAGAGAGTCAAAAAGGCATGCGAGCGTGGACTTCCCTTCTCTTTCGAATTCAAGCGGGGACACTTCATAAAGAGAAGACCGACGCTTACAGATTACGGCAAGTACGGGTTCAGGAGCAGGACGGATGAAAGAATCGCCCTCGATGATGAGCGGATGCTTGGCTTGACAGACCCTGAGGCAAAAGCCGAAGGCAACATCTGCGTAATCGGAACAGAGGAAGAAAAATGAAAGAGAAAGATAAGCAAGTAACATTATTAATCATGATGCGGCGTTAAAATAGAAATCTTTAAAGCCAATTATATCCTCTAAATAATAAAAACGTTACAAATCGAAGAAAATCTGGTGGGTACCACGAGTAACGTACAGGCATGCTATCAGTGCGGCAAATGCACATCCATCTGCCCGATGCGGCGAGTCTCAAGAACATCCCCGCGCAGTTCAATCTACAATTCCAATGTTTACAGGCTTGATACAAGCGATATCTGGACCTGCCTGACATGCGGCTTATGTCCGCAGGTATGCCCGCAGCAGGTGGATTTTTTAAGTTTCATAAGAGACGAGAGGAACGGGAAAGAGGCACCTGAAGTCGCGCATCACGGCGTTTTCACGGAGCTTGCGGAATTGAGTTCAAAGCTTGATGAATCCGTCAAAAAA
>DAHXMQ010000399.1 GCA_027371625.1 Candidatus Methanoperedentaceae archaeon
AGAAATAAAGAAAGTGGTGAGAGAAGGCTATGCCAAAATAGCCAGAAAGCAAATCCCGTGCTGCACCCCTGTAACTCCCTGCTGCGGCACTGATAGAAATAAGGACCTGCTTATCGCATCAATTACTTTGCAGAATGGATATAAGCTCCTCACGAACAACAAAGACCACTTTAAGTGGATAGAAGGATTATTCCTTCAAGAATAAAAATGAGCGAAAAAATCAAACTCTTCGGGATTTCTGGCAGCCCGAAAAAAGGCGCTACTGATTATATTGTGAAGGAAGCGCTGAAATACGCAAAAGAGAAATACAGTGCGGAGACAGCATACTTCTCTGCAATGGGAAAAAAACTAAACTTCTGCATCCACTGCGACTACTGCATACGTGAGAAAAAAGGGTGCATCCACAATGATGACATGGCGGAGGTATATGAGAAACTCAAATGGGCAGATGCACTCATAATAGGAACGCCAGTATATCAGGGAACCCTCAGCGGTCAGACAAAGGTAATAATAGACAGGTGCAGGGCGATTGCTGCACAGGATAAGTACTTCATTCAAAACAAGCCGTGTGCTGCTCTGGCAGCAGGCGGAGACCGAAATGGCGGACAGGAGCCTGCAATTCAGGCGATACTGAACTTTTATGTCATAAACGAAGCTCTCCCTGTTGGGGGAGGCTCATTCGGCGCTAACCTCGGTGGAACCTTCTGGTCAAAGGATAAAGGGGCAGAGGGTGCAAAAGAAGATGAGGAAGGATTAAAAAGCATGCGAAAAACGGTGGATAGATTGATGAAACTGGCTTTAATTATAAAGAAATAAAATGTTTGATATAAGTATCGAATCAGGAAGGGTCGCCGCATCCTTCTATAAAAGCTGGATAATGGCTAAGAGGAATTTCTTCACCATTTTTGAGGTGTTATTCTGGCCCTTTATCGGTCTTATGTCCATCGGTCTTATGGGAACTTTTTTTGCATTTAGCAAGAATACGATTTCCTTCATCCTGATAGGAGCTATCGCTTTCAGCATAGTTCAGGTGTGCCAGATAGATATCGCCTACGTGATGCTGTTTGATATGTGGAGCAAGAGCATTAAGCACACGTTCATCGCTCCTGTGAGAGGTCACCACCTCATATTCGGCTCGCTGCTGTTTGGGATATTGCGCAGCAGCCTTGTGTTTATCATCCTGATGGCTATAAGTTACTACGCTTTCGGATTTAATTTCCTGATTGCAGGCGTGATGCCGGCGCTGATATTTTTAGCAGGGCTTTTCCTGACTTCAGCTTCGATAGGGATTCTGGTCTGCATCTCCATCCTCAGGTTCGGGCAGCGCGCTGAGGTGGCTGCATGGACGATGACAGGCATAATGATGTTTATCTGCGG
>DAHXMQ010000422.1 GCA_027371625.1 Candidatus Methanoperedentaceae archaeon
CTCGGGTGTCCCTCATATTCTTCCATGAGAGGAATGCTGGATTCAATTGCACTCTCTTTGACACCAAAAGCCCCAGCGCAGAAGCTGCAGGCTCCGGTGGACTTATCCTTCAGCGACTCAAACAGTTCATGAAACATATGATCCGGCTTGGAAAGCTCAACTATCCACCTGGTTCCTGCGCCGTCAAAAATGAGCTTAATGTCATCTTTTGCTTCTTTGAATTCCTTAGCTACCAGAAGTGCATTGTGAACTCGTGCCATATCCTCATGCGTTTCCGTGTCTGCTAAAACTACGATCGCTACTTTTATCATGCGACATCTTCTTCTATGTTTTAAAAACAAATAAAAAATTATTTTGCTTTTGTCTTCGCAGCCTCTGCCAGTTTCCTGCCCATCTCTCTGGCTTTTGCTTTATCTGCATCATTGGGCGCTCCCTGCACAGAAACGCCAGGTTTAATCCAGACAGGATTGAATACGCCCGCGACCCTGTCTATTGATGCCAGAGCTGAGCTTTGCCCCCCCCTGTCCTGTGGTGAAAAGCAGTACAGGTTTGCCCGCCAGTTTATCCCTTACAGGATAAAAATCTTCAAATAGGCTTTTAAGCTCACCTGCCATATATTCAAAAGCCGAATGCGAACCAAATGCGAACGCGTCAGCACCTGCATCAGACGGTTTAGTATCCCTTGCTCTCTTTAGCTCGACACTTACCCCGCCTGCACTCCTTGCCCCTTCGGCAATCGCCTCTGCGAGTTTTTCCGTGTTACCTGTTCTCGATGCATACACTATTAATATTTTTGTCTCAACCATATGTTTATCCTCCCAATAATATTGTTTCGTATTTGTCAGATTATCATTTAGTCAGATTATCAAATATACTTAGCCGTTATAAAAATATACTAACTATATTTTTATATACAACCATCAGATATTTTCTGGCATTTGTTTAAGAAAAATCAGTAAGCCCACATTTAACCTACTATGTGCCCCTCATCAATGATATTCTTCTTTATTCGGTCTTCAACATCCTTTTCTCCACGATATCTAATAGCAATCTCTTTCTTCTCAATGTTGCCTTCTACCGACAGTACTTCCTCAAGCTCGGAAACAGATTGCGTGACTGTAGATACACACATCTGGCAGTGCATGGAGGGCACCTTAAGCTTAATACTTCTCACCGCCTCTAATTCCCTTCCGGGTTTAGGAATAAGCCTGCCTCCAAAGGAGTTTAGAAGAACAACTGTCACGCTCGCTGCCATTGCAACCATTGCCCAGACAGGATGCACCAGACCGGTTATTGCGGCAGGAACGCCAATACCGTTGAACGAGAAGGCAAGCGCTAAGTTCTGTTTCGTTTTCCCATAGCTGCTCCTTCCGATATAGTAAGCATCGAGGATAGAACTCAGTTTATTCCCAACAATTATAACATCTGCTGATTCTATGGCTATATCGGTTCCTGCGCCTATTGCTATCCCAATATCTGCCTGCATGAGGGCGGGCGCATCGTTTATCCCATCGCCAACCATAATTACTTTATGGTCTTCATCTTGTAATTCTCTTACCATATTGGCTTTTTGATCTGGAAGAACCTTTGCAAGAGCTCTCTCTATTCCAACTACATTAGCTACTGCACTGGCAGTTCTTTCATTATCTCCTGTTATCATTATTGGCTCTATTCCAAGATCTTTAAGCCTTGCAATCGTCTCAACTGCATCCTCTTTAACAGTATCAGCCAGACTGATTAATCCTATTAGTTTACCATCATATCCTATTGTGATAACAGTCTGACCTTTTTCCTCCATGGATTCTATTAATCTCTGTTCTTCGCCAATTGCCATACCCTCAGAAGAAAGAAATTCAGGCTTGCCTGCTATCAATAGTTTATCGTTGAATAAAGCCTTAACCCCCTTGCCTGGAATCGCCTCGAAGCTGCTCACCTGACCTGGCTCAATTTTCTCTTCTTTAGCCCTCTTTACAATTGCCTCGGCAAGAGGGTGCTCTGAAAGATTCTCCACACTGGCCGCCAAGGTTAGAACCTCAAATACAGAACTATCATTCAGAGGGTGAATTTCTGTTACGCTGGGCTCACCGCGAGTTATCGTTCCGGTCTTATCCAGAACGATCATATCGATATCTTTGAAAATGTGAAAGGCTTCACTGCTCCTGAATAGTATTCCCTTCTCAGCCGCCATTCCGCCGCCCCTTATCATGGCAAGAGGCGTTGCCATTCCAAGCGCACACGGATAACCCATTACCAGAGCAGCAAGTGCAGCAAAAGCCGCTCGCGGTATATCAGGCTTTCCAGTTATCAGCCATGCTCCAAGACTCCATATAAGAAAGCCAATTACTGCTGCTATAATCACGCCTGGCACAAAGTATCTCAGCACTACATCCAGCAACTGCAATATTCCTGGCTTCATTGCCCGTGCTTCCTCTATGTATCGTGCAACCTGCGCAAGGAAATTCTCCTCGCCTATCCGTGTCACCTTAATCAGCAGGTTCCCTGTCTTGTTGACAGAGCCTCCGGTGACCTCGCTTCCAACTGTCTTCTCTACAGGTATCGATTCTCCTGTAACCAGGCTCTCATCAACAGTTGAGAAACCATCAACAACAGTCCCGTCGATTGGTATGCTCTCACCCGGCTTAACACGTACCAGCTCCCCCTTGGCTACCAATTCTATTGGAACCACCGTCTCTTTCTCTTCTCTAATTACTCTGGCGCTAGGGGGCTGAAGGGCAAGAAGTTTGCGGACTGATTGAGAAGTTCTGGTTCTGACCTTAAGTGAAGAATAACCACCAAGAAGATGGTAAGATGTTATGAAAATGGAGATTGCGAAGAAATCAGGCACAGGGAAATCCTTGAAAAAGAAAAGCCCTATAAAACCGCCTGCAATTCCTCCAAAGGCGCTCAATTCCATGAGTACATGCTGGTTCAGGATTCCCTGTCTTAGCGAATAGAAAGCCATCTTCAGTATGGGATGCCCGAAGCCGAAAACATTTCCAAAGGCTAAGCCTATCATTGCTGGCATGAACCATTGCTGTCTCATTCCGAGCCGCATCATGACCATCAGTCCTAATCCTGTGAATGTCAGGATGGCTGAACCAAGGAGCCTGTTCCTCTCTCTTCTTACCTCCGCATCTTCTTCCTTGAAGGTGCGGATTTTCTTAGGATCTCTAACAGTATACCCTAAGTTGCGTAATACCTCCTCTATCTGCCACGGCTCAAGCTTTGATGGGTCGTACTGAACAAGGGCTTCCTCGTGTGCTAAACTGACAGAAACTTCCTCAACGCCCTCCAAGCTTGATAATGCTTTCTGTATGCTCTCTGTGCAAAAAGAACACTGCATTCCACCTATCTTACCCTGATACTTCTCAAGCTGTTTAGCCTCAGCAGTGCCTTTTTGGGACGCGTTCATCTTTGACCCCCTTGCCACTTAACTATCGGCATGTTTACTACTACTCCCGGTCTGAATGCAGTTAACTCGCATTTCTCCTCCACCGCTTTAATATCTTCCACGGATTTAAGTTCCCTGAGAGTTACACCTTCTTTCCAATTCACTAAGTTTACAGCACGGAGAGGAGTATAATCTTTATCACCAGGCACCGAACTGAATACATCAGGCTGAAAGCCGAAGGGCCTTCCACCCTTCACCCCATCAGTGAACACGTACACGTCGCCAAGTAATGAGTGGAGGAATTTGTTTCATGCCAAGTACTAAGATTACCGGCGACCCCATCATTCCGGTCAGCATAGATGCTACCTGCTGATATGATGCTTCTGTGTGTATGAACAATATCTCCTGTTCACTGTAGAATCCCTTGAATGGAGGTACT
>DAHXMQ010000119.1 GCA_027371625.1 Candidatus Methanoperedentaceae archaeon
GTTTTTGAATCAGGGGGGGTGAAACGATTCAGAAGCTACGGGTTTTTTAATATTGGTAACCTGCTGGGTAAAATGAACAGGGGTGCGGGAAACATAATAAAAGGTTCTCCGATAGATATACTTGTGGTCAAGAAAATGACCACAGACGTAGCAAAGAACGTTAAAGATTTGGATAATATGAACCGGGACATGAGACTTTCTTCTGTGCTAAAGGGTCTCGCTGAGTCAAGAATATGGTGCAGCATGAGCGTGCTCTGGGAGCCCGTGGGATTTCGTGATTTTGCAGAAAGACTGCACCGTGATGATAAGTACAGCCAGATGAAATCAAGAGACCGGCAGGTGACTGAAACGGATAACATGAGGATCGGGATGAAGTACAGTGGAGCATCGAGAACCATCGTCTCGCCTCTGCAAGATCAGGATTTTATGGGGCAGACGTACCGTACGCAGGGATTGTGGAGAGGACTGCAGCGCGGGCTTTTCAATGCGAATATAATACTCGCCGCTGCGGCTGAAGCCGATACGCTCGAAGAATCTTTTAGACAGCTTGAAGTCCGTCTGCATATGGCAGCGGGTATCGTAAGGGCAAGTTTCGATTCCGTTGCTCTTGAGATAGTCCCGCCCATGGATGCAATGAAAGCACTCTATTTGCTCGCGCCTGTAAACTTTGAAAAGGAAGACGACGGTCTCGTGCACGATATGGTAGTAACTCACGAAATCCTGAGCGTGTTCGGGCATTTACCGGATTTTCCCCTGCCTGCCAACGTAGACCTCGTGAAGTTCCCCGACGTCCGGGGACGGCTGACAAGAAGAAATCTCGGGCTGGATAAGAGTAATCTGCTATATTTTGGAAGTGCGATCCAGGACTTCAAGCACGTCGGCACGGTAGGTCTGGATGCTATTAACGATCCCAGGCTGATCGGTGTGGTGAGCGGAAAGATCGGTTCCGGCAAGACGAACACAATGAAGCAAATTCTTAAGGGAACTCTCGACGGAGATGATTCGGGGTTGGGTGCATTCAGTGACGTTTTCATACTCGACAGGCATGGGGAATATCATACGTTGTGCTCGTTAACCGATACTGAAATATTCGTGGTTCCTCTCTGGTCTTCCGAAGCCATATTCAAGATAAACATCCTTGAACCAGTCGAGGGGCGGACCATAGGACAGGCAATAGAAGACAGCGCATCGCTATTCAAACACACGATGGCTCAGGTCGGGCCTGTCATGGAAAGCGTAGTGAGAGGGGCTTTATACGACATTTACGACAAACATGGCTGGAATCCGAACGATGTGTATTTCAGAAAAGATGAAAGGAGCGTGCCGACGTGCCGTGATTTGCTTGACCATATCAAAAGCGGAAGGTACTGGGAACTTCGAAAAAAAGAAGGCATGAGGGCAGAGACTTCACAGAGATATAAGGAAGCGCTGTACAGCTCGATATCAAGACTTGAAAAAATCCTTGCAGCCCATGGAGAAAAAATATTCTGTCCTGAAAACGGCAGGAGTACGGTATCTCCTTCTATAATGTTCAGAAGAAACGTTATAATACAGTTTATGTTCGGGAATAATAATCCCATAGACGATGACGCTAAGAATTTTGTTTCTTTAATGTTCATCCAGCACCTGTGGAATTACAGACAGGTAAATCCCATAAAAGTGCCCGACGATAGGTACGACAGAAAAAAGTATTATGGATATAACGAAGCGATGAGACGTGAAATATTCCGGAAAGCAATGGAAGATCACATGGTTGAAGCGTGTAACAGGAACGGCATTTCAGTGCAACACGAGAATTTCATAGTTGATATCGATGGTGATAATGTTACCGGGAAGGGGACAATAGAATGCGAACAAAAAAATGGCGTCAGCACCGATTCAGAAGTAAATGCCGATATCAATGGAGGCGATGCTAAAAGCATCGCGCTCGAAGATGATGCTAATGTCAATGCCGAAATATCATCACCTTCGACACCTGCTCTGACCCATGACAAAAACCGAGATATTTTCGAGTTTGGCGAGGGTTTTACCATCACATGTTTAGATTTGGATTTAAAAACCAACACGACGGCAGAAGAAAGTTGTGATATAAACAACAATCTTGCGCCAGTAAAACCATCTGTTGGCGATCAAAAGATAAAGAAATTATATGAAATCGTTTGCACACTGCCTGTTGAAACGCTCATCGGTGCGCCAAGGAAGATTCATACGCTTGTTGTCGAGGAAGCGCATAATATAGCTCAGGAAAGACGCGATGATCCAAATGCAATATCCTTGATGTCTCAGGTATTATCTGAGATCAGGAAATTTGGTGAGGGTATCTGGATAGTAGACCAGGATCCTGAAATGCTTGAAGAGCGCGTTATGAAGCTGGTGAACAATCTTATAGTTCATAAGACTGATGAAGATTATGCGGTAGCAAAAATCTCTGCGAACCTGGGAATCTTAGAAGAACCGCAGATGTACGAGTTTCTTAAAATCCTTTCACCCGGCATGGCATTGATCAAGCTGAACGGAAGCCAGGCAACGTATCCGATCGAAGTGTACTATCCAAAGTTGAAAAGACCAGAACTTACACAGGATGAAATAATAGGTATTGGAAAGAGATTCAGGGATGTCTGTGTGAATGATGAAAAGAACTTCATACCCATGCGAGTACCTGATATAAACATCGTAAAACAGGTATACGATTCCAGCGATGCAAAAAAGGAAAGTTTTACGTCAATTCTTTTTTACGACAAAAAGACCGAACTGAAAATATCAAACCAGAAATTCGCGGTGCTGAGTATAGCCGCGTATTCTGAATACTGCGAAAAAACCTCTAAAACCAGGGAAGAGTTCATGAACGAATATCGCAAATTGTGGGGAAGAGACCTGGATGAAACCCAGATAAGCGAAATTATCGAGATGGGGCTTCTTGAAGAGAAAAAACAGGATGAAAAAGTGTTATTATCTCTAACGGAAAAAGGAAAAGGCGCAATAGCAAGTTCACCGCATCTGTTCCAGGCGCCGCTTTACCATTACTATGATAGCAGAAAATCAGCGAGCTTCAAAAAAGACCAAAACGAAATCGGTGCATTTGAAGATATTTTCTCCGACGTGATGAAATCCACAGACGTGGATAAGATAAATGACAACTACCAGATACGCCTATCCCACAGACCACCATTTGCATTTATAATCACCGGCGCCGTAAATGCATGCATTCTTTCGGCAATAGGCGCGCTGGATACGGCGATTGATATGCTGAAAAACAAAAGCATGCAGGAAGTAATATTCATTTATGAGGACAGCGCCGATGAATCAAATCTTAAAAACATATTATTCCCCGGTCTGCGCGTGTTGACTAAAAAAGAGATAGTCAATATGCTCGAATCAGGAAAAAGCGAGGGAATTTTATGAGTTTTGATCTCAATGACGCAGATTATTTCTTTATATCGGCTTTTCTTGTGAACATTATCCTGTACAGTTGGATGCATTTTAAGTGCGGGTCGGGAAAAGCTATGAATGAAATCAAGTACGGCGACAGGGCTTCAGCGATAACTCAATTTGTATTTATAGTCATTTTGTTTATCATTATTGTTGGCATATTTGTGTTTATTTTGGGGGCTGAGTAGTCCATGAATTCAAATGTTCTCGTACTGATATCTCTGCTATCTCTGCTGGCGCTTGCGGCAGTATTGGCGGTGCCTGCAGCGGCAGAGGATGATTGCGGTGGGAATTGCCAGTGGCAGGAACTGGGTACGCTGAATATGAATAAGAATTATCAGTCAATCATCGGAAATTACGTATTCGCTGCATACGATTATGATGGAAGGGGAAGCGTTGTTATATCTTACTATAATACCAGTTCCCCGAATGCAATAAATGAAACGATAGTGACTGAGGGCGAGTACGCTGAATCCGAAGATGGGAATTTGAGATTTTACGGCGTGCAAATAACAAACATGAGCAATATTGAGAACGGGACTGACGTTTACGGCGTTTGGCCGTGCTGTCCCAAGGCAGAAATAACGGCATGGCAGAAAACATGGATAACTCCAACCGAAACGCCTCCCAGCACCAATCCCGCTTCGTTAACATTCAGTGTTTCGGCAAGTGCAGGCGCTAGTAACGACACTTTCCTCGTCGGGGAGAATATTCCGTATACCATCGGCATACATGCCGGGGACAGCTATATGAAAAATCTGACAATATCGCTGGATACAGCAGGACTTCCTCTCTTACAGGGCGAACGGAAGATATTTTATGCGGAAATATACGCTGGCAATTCGGAAGAGCAGGACGGCACGTTTATGGCTTACGCTGCAGGTCAGCTAAACCCCGGGATAGAATGGTCATATATAGATGAAAACAACAACATTATTCGAGGAACTGCAAACGCCGCAGTTACGATTCAGCCGCCAGTAACTGTCAGAAAGTATTATGATGATAATGTTTGTACGGGCAAGAATACCACGTTTTCCATTGGGGTCGCAAATCTGCAAACCACAGCGTCCGTGGACGTGACCATAAACGACTCGCTCCCCGACGGATTTATCAGCAGTGGATTCCTTGCATTACAGAAAGAATACCATGTAGAGATTCCTCCAGGTGAAGTGAATACCATTCAGTACATAGCAGAGCCAAAAACAACGGGAGTCGTTCAGGTACCCGATGCAGAAGCCGTGTGGAAACTGGGCAGCTCGGAAGGAACTATGGATATCAGCGGCGGAACAATGAAAGTGTATGGACCTATGATTGTAGTAAGCAAAAACGCCGTTATCAAGGACCGCGGCAATATCAGCGGGAATGAAACGATAAGCGTGACTGTAAATATCTTTAACCGGGGGGACACTGCAGCTTATGTGAAAGTGACGGACGTTCTCCCGAATGCATCAGGAATGAATGTCATTGGCTCTGACGCATATAATGGATACATAGCAGCAGGCGGCGCTGGAAATGCAAGTTACGAGTTTCACTGGAACCCACAGGACGGGACTGGATTGAACTTATCCAGGATAATGGATACTGCACCGCAAATAGAAGTTTATGTTTCAAAACTCGATTCGATGTATCCAGAGAAGGGCCATGCTTATTCCAGTGCGTATGTTTTTGAGAAAAAAATAAGCACCGTCCCATATTCTGTAACCGGGCTGCTTAATCAGGGGCAGACAAATCAAAATCGCAATCCTCCCATTGTGTTCAATAATATCTATGCCAGCAGCGTAAATGTTCCAAACCAGCATCAATCGATGCAGTCGTCGCAGCAGCGTCAATCTCAGCCTCAGTCTTCTCCATCATCGTTATTAGAAAAAATATCCCTTTTTCTCAAGGGACTCTTTAACAGGATTTGAACAATGAACAATTTCAACGATTATGGGTATATAAGTATAGAAGAAGCGATAGGAAGCATAGCGGCTATTGCAATAATCGCTATGGTGCTCTATCCGATATTCATGTTCTTCAGCTTATTGGTAGGTGCATTACGCGGGGTCTTTAATCTAATCGAAAATGCAGTGAAAGGCGGTATCCATGCTCTCATCCAAAGACTGTGAATGTAAACTCTTGTGCCGTGATCCCGGCAGTATAAGTCTGGAAAGCGCCGCTGAAATGATAAGTGCCGTTTTTTTCCTTGCGATTCTGGTCGATATATTCAAAAACATATTTGCGATGATGATAATGGCAGCTCTTGCCGCAGCGAAAGCATGGATTTGCATGCATCCTGTGATAGGATTTTTGTTAGGAGGATTTTGTCGTCCATGAGTTCAAACTTAGACGACTACGGCTCGGTATCCATCGAGACTGCGGCAAACGATGTTGGAAAGATATTTATATGGGCACTGATTATAAAGATGTTTGTAAGCATATTCTCTTGGCTGTGGTATGCAATAAGTGCACTGGCAAAAACAATATATAACCTGTTTATAGGATCAGACGGGTTAGGGACGAGCGGAATGACTACCTTACCAGGAACGTAATCGGAGGAGGCTAATAAATTGATGGACGACGCAGGCTCGGTTTCAATCGAATCGGTTTTCGATACGCTTTTACGGATGGGGCTTGTTATGCAAATGACCGTGCTTGTAGTAACCATTATGCTAACGCTTGTGATCGTGTTTTTACTCAACGTTCTCCTCGGTAAGGTTCTCATATTTGCAAAAGTAGATGCAGCTCCTGCGGTGCTTATTGGATACCTTTTGGGGCAGACAGGATTGATACCTGACCAGAAAATTGTAAATGCAACGCAGAACGTAATAATGGGTTTCTTGAAATGGAATCCATAACTTCTCCTATTAAGCTGGAGCAACTAAAATGATCGAAAAAGAAGACGCAATGCCAGACGACGGATCTGTTTCAATTGAATCTGTAGTAGATACAGCATCTCGCATGTTTCTATCCGTAGCTCTTCTGGCAGTGGCGTTTAATCTCCAGAGGCATATTATGATAGCGGGCGCAAACATTTTTGCACCCGTAGTGATCTTTATAGGAAGAATAATAGGTGCGGCTATACCAATATGAACATAGATGATTTCGGTTCGGTTTCCCTTGAATCCATCATGGATACTGTAACGAGAGTGTACCTATCTATTGCGGCTCTGGGTATAGCTGTTCAAATAATTTTTCCATTTTATAACACGGTGAACACCAGAAAAACAGGTGTGACAACTGCCCTTCAAAATTACAGCAAAACTTATCTTCATGGGTTGTGCTTTAATCAGACTGGTAATCCTCAATACGGTGGCTGCCCAACACCTGTACAAACTATAATAGTAACCCCGACTCCAACGTAGGCAATTATGTTCCAAAAAATCCCCGTTCCGTCCAGCATTCAACCTAAAACAGTTGACATGTGTCAAGTCTTCAGCGGCGCGAGTGAAAAGGATTTCGGCAGCGTTTCTCTTGAAGCCGTTATGGATACGGTATCCAGGGTATATCTCGGGATTACGCTGCTGGGAATTAGTTTCGCTATTTTGGAGGGCATTGCAAACAGTGTCCGCCAGATAATAGATGGGCTGTTTACATTTATAAAAGGTGCATTGGGGTTTATACCGGGCATGGGACAGACGTATTTTACGTGACTAAACGTGGTGGATTCGAAGGGTGAGTGCCATCTCCCGGCTTTATCGTGGAGAGGTTCATGTAGTTCATTTTACTATGAATAACTATTTATTCAAGCAGATTGTAATAACAGTTGCCAGACGCTAATATTTGACGGATTTAACAACTATTCCATGAAAATATTGGTACTGGTTGTGAAAAGGAGGAAAAGAAAAAATGTTTTCAATTGGAAGAATGAAAGCTCTCTTGGCATCTATCCCAGAATCACCCGATTCGGAAATTGAAGACTCTGGCAGCGTCTCGATGGAAACCATCATGGATACCGTAACCAGAGTGTTGGCGAGCGTAGCAGTCCTGGGTGCTATTTTCGGATTGCTGATAACAGCATATAGCGGCATTGGAAAGAATATAAAAACAGTACAGAATAGCGGACAAAATGCCATTACCACAGTATCAAACCAGGTTGGAAATACATCATGGATCAATGCAACACCATGAATAATACCAACAGCGTATCGCTGACAGGAATCGTGGATATTGTAACCAGGGTGCTTGTGAGTGTGGCTGCTATAGCCATCACTTTGTCTCCGCTATTTCCGGGGAAATAATAAAAGCAGAAATGTGCTCGAAAGGAGACGATTCAGGCAGCGTCTCGATGGAAACCATTATGGATACGGTTACTCGTGTATTTTCATCTGTGGTATTCCTCAGTTTCACTTTCTCGGTACTCCATTCAGCATGGACAGGAGTAAACTCTAACCTTATAACCCTCAGCAGCTCTGGCAGCCAAATCAATAATGCAGCAATTGATTATATCAATAGCGGCCACCCATAAATTTACTGGAGACAACACATGAAAAAAAACAATGATCTTGAAGAAACGGAAAGCAGAAAAAACAAAATCATGCTTCTTGTATGTGCAATCGGATTGATTTTTGTGCTGTCGCCGATTATATATATCGATAGCAGCGCAAGTGCGCACAATACACCCTTGGCAGCAGGCAATGCCTCCAGACCGGCTACACTGTCCAGCCACGCTCCACAGAACGCTGCTACAAACCATACGTCACTGCGTCCTTTCACATCTGCGCCCGAAAAAAACAATGACATTTGGTTTTTGAGTGCGGATTCAACCAGCTGGATGCTGGTATAAAATCATGATTCAATCTAATGCAAAACTCGAATTCAAACATAGACGATTTCATTGCTCACCTCAAACGCGAGAATGGGATGAACATAACGGATGTTCTGAGAGTTCCCGGTAAGTTTCCCGAGTACAGTGATGTTTATCTTCTGCCGCAGGTTTCATTATGTCTAGAAAAGATGGGCATTACGAGGCTTTACAGCCACCAGGTAAAAGCCATTGAAGCGACGAGGGCAAAGAAAGATATCGTTCTGGCTGTAGGCACAGCAGGTGGAAAGTCTCTTTCATATGCTATTCCAATTGCTGAGATTGTTAAAAAAGGCGGTTCCGCCATATATATTGCGCCTACAAATGCTTTAATAAACGATCAGTGTGCGAATTTAAAAAAATTCATATTGAGCGTCGTTCCGGATGCTATAATTGAGAAATACAACGGTGCGGTAGATGACCACGACCGGGCGGCATTGAGAAAAAAACGGATATCTGTTTTACTAACTAACCCCGAGATGATTCATTTATCTCTTCTCATGTACCACAGGAAATGGAGTGATTTCCTGAGAAGACTTGAACTAATTGTAGTCGATGAGTCACATTACTGGCGCGGGGTTCCAGGAAGTCACGTCGCGAACATATTCCGAAGACTTATTAGAATATGCGATCATTATGGTGCGCATCCAAAATTCTTCTGCTGCTCGGCGACTATCGGAAATCCTGTTGAGCATGCTTCTGCGCTGACTGGAAGAACGGTTGAGCTGGTGACGGGTGACAGCGCAGGAAGAAGCGAGAAGACGTATGTGCTGTACAATCCATATCGCGGACATATCGATCTTTCTGACGGCAATGACAGGAACCCGCACGGCAGCGGTGCTGATGCAGAATCGCTGAATATTTTTAAAAATCTTCTGCTGCAGGGATTCACTCCAATCCTCTTCTCAAGGACAAGAAGTTCTGTAGAGCGTATAGCTCTTCAGGTCGTAGATATCGTGGGCGGGAAATATCCCATTGCAGCATACCGCGGCGGATTGCTGCCAGAAGAGAGGATAAAAATCGAGGCTGCCCTTAAATCCGGTGCTCTTCGTGGAGTTATCACCACGAACGCACTTGAGCTCGGGATCGATATCGGGAGTTTGAATGCATGCGTGATAGATGGTTTTCCGGGAAGCATAATGAGTTTTTACCAGCAGGCGGGAAGAGTTGGTAGGGCTGGAGGACACAGCATTGTTATTCTCGTCGCCGGAGCTAATCCGATTGATCAGTATTATGCCGAGCACCCGGATCATTTCTTCTCTTCAGGATCGGAGAACGCAACAATATCATACAGAACTCCTGGCATACTGGCAGGTCACCTCATATGCGCAGAGCATGAGCTTCCAGCCAGAGCAGCTAACCTTGAAGTGTTCGGTAGATTGTCGGATAATGATATGAGAAATATGGTTGAGTTGTCTGCGAGGATAAAGAAAAATCCATATTTCCATTACAAATCCATTAATATAAGGGGTGGGGGCGAGAATTATACTATGATTACTAACGGCGGGAAAGAGATTGTGGAAGCCAACATCAGTCCTGAATATGCACGAAGAGAAGCGTTCCAGGGAGCTGTGATAGTACACGGAGGGAATCATTATATCGTGCACTCTGTTGATGATGAAAAACATATTATCCTGTGCGAAAGGACTGGCGCAGAATATCATACAAAGACAATTATGCGGCGCGGCATATCAATGAAGAGCATACTGGCAGAGAAGAAATTCGAGGATTTTGAGATTTTCGTAGGGCGTGGAATAGTCTATGACCAGGTGCTTGGCTACAAGAAAATCTATTACGATTTCAGAGATGATTCAAAGACTCATCCTTTAAAATCAAGCATCAGCCGCAGCGTCAGTACTACTATCTTTGGATTAAAATTATTGAGCGGAATAAAGAGTCGGATAGTCAATAACCATTTAGATTATCAGGGCGGACTGCACGGTTTGGAACATATTATCGCAAACGTATCTACACGCAGGATGCTTGTGGAGGCGACTGATCTGGGGTCATGCTGCGAAGCGGATACGGTTTATTTATACGATTGCCAGGCTGGTATGGGCGCTGCAGAAAAGGTTTATGTGACCATAAAAGAGGTTATTCGTGAAGGAAATGAAATAATCGAAACCTGCGCATGCAGGAGCACCACTGGATGCCCTCTCTGTGTCCAGAAGCTAAATTGCGAACGCGGGAACAGTCCTTTGAATAAAATGTTTACTCAGGCTATAATGGCAAAAGTGATGAAAGGGATTGAAATTTGAGTTTGCGCCCCATCCTCATTTTTTTTAATCATAGTTTTAAATACCATGTCGTCCATCTAACTGAATGGTGAGGCTCACAGCGATTTACTCCCTTCCACACAAACCATGTTTTTTCTGCGAGCCTCACAGAATCAAATTTTACAGAAAATATTCAAACTGCTTTACTTAATGGCGGCTGATAAAAAAGCTACTATTGTTCAGAGAGTAGCGAACAGTGGAGAAGAAAACAGCCGCCGACAACTATATTATCCCCCCGAATAATAAAGATATTGTTCAGAGAGGCAGGATGATAAAATGAAAAACGAAAACAATCGTGATTATTATGAGGTTCTCGGAGTGGACAGAACCGCAACTAATAGCGAAATTAAAGAGGTGTACCGCAAACTTGCACAGATGTATCATCCAGATATTAACAAATCTCACGCAGCTGAAGATAAGATGAAACTGATAAACGAAGCCTATGAGGTTCTTTCGGACGAAATAAGGCGCCAGCAATATGATACCAAATGGGATGAAAAAAATCAGCAGGACGACACGACAGCAAAATCCGCACCCACCCCGAATGGAGTGGAGTCACAGAGTGGATATGAAGACGAGGAACCCGAATACTGGCGCGCATATAAAAGAACTCATAAAGACACGAGCTATTCCACGCAAGAGTATGAAAGCCACAGTCGAAACGGACTGGCGCGCAGTCACATACTTCAGGCATTCGGTATTTTGATAATACTTTATTCATTAATAGATTATAGGACGTTTGTTGTAGACGAACTTATGATGATGAGTTCAAAAATATGGGTTTGGCTGCTTGTTGCTATAATAATATCCAGCACATTTTATGATAATTATAAACACAGAAAAGAGCCAAAGTTACAATTTGAAAAAATACTCCGGGCATCAGTATACGTGGCGATATTCACGATGATGTCATTGATTCTGAGCGCGGCAAGCGTGAATAATCTTGCCGTTGCGATATACGGATACGCGTTGGTTATCATATTCGTCTTGTTTGCATCTTTGGCGGCATATTGTATTATAAACACTCCTCATATTAAAAACACGATAAAAAACTGCATGGAGAAAATCAAAGCGTGGAAAATATCTGATGCCTCATCTCATTCCATTAATCCAGGCAAGTTCGCCATTTCGTCACTCTTGGGAATCTCGGTGAGCATGTTTTTGCTGTACTTGCTTTATATCTACATTGATAGATTAGACGCTTCAGCAAACCGTATTCTCAACGGAAGCAGATTCACGCAAACAGGGTTTCAAAACTTTATTGTGCCCATACTGATCATAGAGGCGATGTTATTGTTATTGATAATGGCATTGAGTATGCCAGGGATTTTCGTGAAGCACATCAATCACATCAGCCACAGAAAAAGTTTGTTTTACACCATTATCATCTTTGCCGGTTTAATTATCTATTTTGCCGTTAAAAACCCTGCGGACGTTTTTGGCGATAACTGGCTTTCCTTTCATATACCAGCAGCTGTTTTATCTATAGCGTGTGGACTCATGGTATACATCACTCCAAAGGACATATCTCACCAGGAACTGGCTCGATGCACCAGGTACATCAAAAAGGGCGCGATTATTTCTGCATTGCCTTTCCTGATTATCATAGGGATGATTGCTCTGGTAGTCGTGATTTTGTTATTCTTGTTAGGTATCTCGTCTCCATTATTAACGAGGAGATGAAAAAAATGATTCCACCAACACACGAATGGATAGTGAGGCGTGTAGTATGGGCACTGCCAAATGACATTAAAACAGAAATTGTGCCGAGAATGGAACTGATATTGAAATACGCAATAGAACCTGATAGGCTGGCTAAATTATATGACCCCGAATTTTCTTTCAAGCATCACCGACCCGATCCCGAAGGACTGGCAAAACTGAAAAAACACCTGATTACGGCGCGCCGCTCCATGCTCGAAGGAAACGTGGATGAAGCGTGCAAACAGTTCGGATTTGCAAGCCATTACCTGATAGATTCCTGCACATGGACGCATTATGCAGACGTTTTTCATAAGGGAGACAATCAGAGAGACGATGATGCTCATTCAAAATATGAAACGTATCTGGATCGCCTGAACAAGGAGAAAGGCGAAAAGATAATTAATATGTTGAAAGCATCGAGGGAAAAAGAGTGGTTCAATTCCGAGGGCGGAGTGGATTGTGTACTTGATATCCTTACAGACCAGCGCAATTCTGCGTTAAATCATGTCACTCGACCAAATGAGGAAAACGACCTGAAACAGGCATATAGATGGACTTACGCATCCGCATATAGCATTTTTGTTGATAACAACCTCCCGGAAAGGTATTGGGAAGATGCAATCCGGCTGTATAAAGAGAAGTATATGTTAAAAGGATTTATCGATACCATATGGAGTTTTTTTTCATTGAAATGGTGGAAATCAAACGGCATTAAACGGGCACTGCAGAACGAGACGCCTGTTTTTGTTGTTATGAATCATAATGTGCCGGCAGACATTGTTTTATATATGCTATATTCGGAAAAATGTGGCTGGTATACGATACCCGTTGAATTGAAAAAAAGATTAGCAGCGGTTGTGCATTATAGCTACCGATGGTGAAAACTAAAATAAATCATATAACGCGGAATCATTATCAATAAGTGATAATGGTCGATTAGTTTATTTCCTAAGATGTTATGCTAGATAATTGCGAGGCTGGCAGCAATATACACCACCCATCCAAAAAAAAGTTTCTCGTGCCAGCCTCATACCAGCAAACTGCGGCTGGCAGATGCAAAAAGGAAGAAACGATACGCTTGAGTTGAACCCTCTCCACGGCTGAAGTCGGGAGATTGCACTAACCCTTTGAACCCAATGTTTCTGTCCCGTCCGTCTCTGTGCGCCCCACTCCTCCCCGACCGCAATCCTTATATTGGCCCAGTGCAATATAAATAATTTGCAGGCGTAAAAAACCTGTTGTAAAAGCGTATGCATTACATACCATCCCGCAGGGTGAAATTCCCTGTGGGCTACAATTTATTCGCTATCCAGAGTTTTTTCGACCTTCCTCCGATGTTACTCATGGAAATACAAATGTAATTGTGATCGGATAAATGCTATAGCAAGGATTATTCTCAATGATGTCAGTGCATCCATCCAGTAGCTGCATGTAGCTACTCTGTAGCTGTATGCAGATAAGGACATATATATATAAAAAAATATCTATATGCATAACCATCCTTTTTTTTCACGCACGAGTGCTCCAATATCAATATAAACAACCATGAACGAACAGCATTAAATATTGAAAATAGTGTTTTCTATTTCCATTTTCCGTTTTAAAATCATTATTTCGTTATCTACTTCATGATACTGGGTGCGGCTTCCATAATAAACCTTTATTTTATTTAGTTTCTGTTCCAACACCCGTATCAGCTCATATGCATCCACATGATTTTCATCGTTTATCAGTTTGTTCTTAACGTCATTTATTTGCTTGAACATATTTAATAAAACTATATTCATGGTTGCGTTCAGAGATGCACCTTCAGTCGATTCAACAATGTCTGCCAATGTTTTACACACAGGTTTGTTTTTTTTATTTTTGCTGCCACATAATACATATACAGGCATGCGGTTCAAACCCAATTCAGGACCGGGCAGATAGACGACGCTCCCGTTAAGGCACACCGGCATGACCCGAAGATCTTCAACCAAAGTGTTCACCAAGATTGTGTCTACCGAGTCAGATATGACCAGTCCTTCCATTCCAATCTGATTTAAAAAAGATTTTGTGTCCATGCTAATGTTAACATTGACCGCAATCTTTTTAAATATTGTGGTCGTAACTTGACTGTAATGTTAATATTTATATTGGGTTTGATGTCGTGGATGACAGCCATTGCTGTTATGATATATCAAAGCTTACTGGATTTCAGAACAGGAATGCTGAACAGAGAGGTCACTTACCTTGGCATAGCTGCGGTCGGAATATCGTTTGCGGGGGTAGATAGTCTGATTAAAAATAGCTTTGCACCGTTGGTTCTTTCACTTGTTACAGGTATCACCGCGTATTATTTCTTTACATACACGGTGTACAGGATGGGATTGATTGGTGGGGGCGATGTGCGCGTGATGTACTCTCTTGGATTCATGTTTCCTGCACTTGCGGATGTGCCTTTTCTTATCAATAAGAATTACCTGTTTGGTGTGAAAGAAACGTGGCCGTATCTAAGCATGTATTTCAACCTGATTATTATTGCGGGGTTCTTTGTAATATTCGAAACGCTGATTGACTGCTGGAAATTTAATAAAATCAAACCCAGCAACCCAGATATAAAGTATCTTTTTACGTCTTTGATTTTTTTCACAGTATCCACAATCATGGCATTCGTTCCGGTATCCATGGGAGCGGGTATTGAAAGTGATATCCATACGATCGCTGATTACCAGCACAACTTTTATCATATTATTCATGCACTCGTTATAATATTTACGTTCGTTATAGGCATTTATTCCCTCAAAAAATTCTCAAAAGATATTTTGCGAAAAAAATTAAAAATCCATGATTTACTTGATGTAAAACATCCAATACTGTCGTCCCAGTACGTGATTGAAGTGAATAATGAACTAAAAACAGTAAACGATACTGAAATGACGCAGCTAAAGCGGCAGACGAAAAAATGTAAAAATGGATTTGATATCATTGTCGAAAAAAATACCGTGATTCCCAGAGGAATTGTACGTAAACTGGCATCCATGGCTCCCGATATGGAGATGGAAATAAAGACGGCTAAACCCCGTACTATTTATTTGCTTTTTGTGGTTATTCTGCTTCCCCTGGGGGACATATTTACGATACTGAATAGAATTATCATGGGATGGTGATACAGAACCATGAAAATTATGATAACTTCGCTAACGGGCGGTACGGGAAAAACCGTTCTGGCGTATAATTTGGCCAAGAGGTTTGCAAAACCGCTCTTGGTCGACCTGACTGAAAACATGCATTTATCTATTATATTTAATGTGAAGATGTTTGCGTCAGGTTACCATACCTTCCAAGCGGAGTATAAAAATCTTGATGAATTGGTCGTTAGAAATGATGCAATTTCCTTTCTGCCGCGCGGTGCGCACGATTCTATTGAGCCAAAACATCTAAAACGTCTTATGGAAATCGAAGGGTACGATGCCGTTATTGCTGATGTTCAGCTTCTGTGCTCACAGATATTAGAAATATGCCCGCTGTTTGATATAATATTGATTCCAATGAGATGTGATATATCGGTCATGGCAGAAAATTATCTGATTGCTGCCGTATCAAAAGTACTAAACGAAAAATCGTCGTCATCGGTTATAGTGCCGGTGATTTTAAAAAACCGAGTGAATGACGCACATTCAAGTTTTGCAGTTAGAATGGATGAAAAGAAAATTAAAAAAAGTTATCCCGTATGTGATAACATCACCAATGCATATACTGTGGAACACGACCCGGACGTGCATAATAAAACATGGGAAAACCGCATGGAGAGCAGATTGGTTGAAGGAAAATATGGCACTACAATAGCTGCAATGATGAAACGGTTCGTGGAACTGACACAGGAAAAGGAAGTCAAAAAACAATGAAAATTTATTATATTATATCATTCTCATCCCGCATTAATCACATTAAAATGCGGGCTGATACCTGAAAAAAATCAAGAGGTGACAAAAAAAATGAATGCAATAGAAAGCTTAACTGACACTGCGAATGTAAAAGGACAAATAATGTACACGATCTTCTACATAGTAGCGGCAGTATTTTTGCTGGTCGAGAATGTGCCGGCATACGTATCCGGCTTGCTCCTGGTCGGGGCGGTACTATACAATGTGTGGAAAATCGGAAGAAGCAAGTTCGTTATAGAAGAGGACAGCACAGCCGAAAAAGCAATAGCGATAGGATACCTCGTTGTCGTCGGGGCAGGAGTGCTCCTGGCGCTGTTGTACATGTCAGGTATGTTGCAGGCGTAAAAAAGGAAGGAAATGAGAAACATACATTATTTCAGGCTTTGTGCCAGCCTAAGAAAAAACACCGCTGTCCTGCTAAAATTCATGGACTTCAGGAATTATGCAGTCTATCGCAGGACAATACCTTATTTCACCGATCCTGAAAGCGCTTACTTGCATCATAAATGGGCTGCAGCCACTCCCATAATCGTGTTCGGGATATTATATATCATGGTTCGGGCGGTGAATTTAAATCTCAATATGATATACCTTTTTAGCATCTATGCTGCAGCGAGCTATTCGGCATGGACATGGGGAAAGAGTATTAAGAAACAGAAAGAAAAGTTGAAGACGGACTGATTTGCTATGGAAAATAAACCTAAAATATATAATGAGAAGAACATACCCATGCGATTCTTGCTTTTTACTGATAGAGAGCAGGAACATTTAGAAAAATATAACGAAATTGAAAAGAAAAACTCTAAAAAGACAGCTTTTCAACCGTACAATACCGCAATTCGACTGAAAATGCTCTCAGCCATTGATGAAATAGAATGGGCGCTAGATAAATTCCCGCGCGAGCAGTTACAGCAAGTTTTCACAGACCAGACGATCGATAAACTGTCCCGCATAATAGAGGAAGCAAAAAATATAAACAGCAGCCAAAAAATTGGAGGAGAGTAATGGGAACAAGAACAGTTCTGGATATGAAGACAGTAGACAGCCGCAAACGTATTGCGCAGGAAGAAATAAAAGAATTTAACAAAAACAAAAGTTTCATATTGATCTCTCTCGACGACTATGCTTTTATCAACAATCTTTATAAAAAAATCGCCGAAGAATTTACTGCGCAAGCCAAATTAATTAAGGTGCCTCTGTTTAGGTGGGACGACGTTCCAGGAGAGGATAGCAACAAACTAATCGAATTCCTTACGCGGAAACTCGAGAAGGATTGGATTAAATCTGCAACCATTGAGAAAAGCGGTGATGAAAAAGTTATAAAAGTTTCTGACGGCACGCGCCATATAAAGATGCAACTTGTAGAGCAAGAAGGTATCGTATATATTAATCACAACAGAGGGAATAAAATCAAACTGTTTGCACACACCGAGAACGGAAAGCAGAATATATACGCTGGCGTGCGGGTAACGACCGGCAAACGCAGTTTCGGACCGCAGGTTCGGCACTCGATAACATTCTTGAAAGAGCATTCTATGTATAACGATGACGATATCAAGGAGTTTGCCGAAAGGTTCGTTGGAAGGGAGATGTGAGAAATGAAAAAAATACCGGATGAGATGCAAAATAAAATCCCGGACGTTCTTAAAAAGTTTTACGCTGAAAACAGCGCCACCATAGATGCAACCGCCGAATCGGGCGATATGCTTTTTGCAGCGGTGAAATGGATGTGTTCGAGCAATGATGAGGCAAATCGCTCCTGATAAAAAATCGGGGCATGTTTTGTGAGGGATATGAACAACAGGCATCACGTAATCATATTGTTGTTGTTTCTGATAGCAACTCTATTCATATCAGGATGCGTGACGTCGCCCGGAGGAGGAACATCGGATCTCCTCGGCGGCGCATATAATAATAACCCGCCGTCGGCTCCTCAATATTATTTGAAAGCAGTCGATGTGGGAAGGATGATACAGAGCAGATACATGACATCATCCAATCTTCTTATTTCGGGAATGTATGCTCCACACACTGAAATAGATACTGTGGATATTCGAGGATACAACGATACCGACGTCCCTCTTTGGATAGGACCTACGTTGCGGCAGGAAGATAATTTAAATAAATTTATAGTAGCCGATATGAGCGGGAAATATCATTTCGGCTCGGACGAAAAGGTGGATTTTAGAGCGAAAACATGGGTTCTTGAATTCGGAAGCTCGGGGCAGGCGTCCAGTGCGTATAATACAATAGATTTCAGCGACATCGCACTTTTGTATCACGTAGATATGCAACGAGATATAAAATTCAGTGACGGTGCGGCGAAGTTGATATCAAGCAGCATGCAGGGCGCGGCTGAAGGTACGGAAGCAGACATTCGCCAGAGGTTTGTAGAATCGAACACTCTCAGGGACACGGACATTCCATATCTCAGGAAACAACTCGTCGAAACTTATGCAGGGCTTAAGGACGCTTATCAGATGGATACGAAAACTATCAGTACGACCGAGGTACCCGGATCGACTCTCAGGTACAACCTAATAAATAACCTGTATCTGGTAAGTTTTACACAGCAAAACCTGGTAATTATAGTTGCTGGATTCAGCGATTCAGAGCAAGCGGAAAAGCCCGTTGTCGGTACAGCCGGGAGAATCAGTGACCTGATATCCCAGCAGGTGAATATATACAATGCAGTTGCAGCATCGGAGAAGACATCCGGAACAGGGTCGGATTCGGGGTCGGGGACTTAAATGTGGGGTGAACTGCCATGATGACCGATATGGAAAACGAAGTCGAAGCTGCGATTGCCATTGCATCGGCGGAAAAAAAGATAACCTCCTGCAGAAAACTAATAGAGAATCATCTAATTACACTCCACGGTTATTATAATCGCACCACAATATTAAGAAAAGGGAGCGGATAGCCATGCGTGATGAAGTGTTTTCAAGTGTGGGATATGCGATAGGCGTGGTAACTGCATTGTATGCAGTGGGAAGCCCGTTCTTCGGTCCCGGGTTCGGGATAAGTTGGGTACTCGGTCTTACGTGGATAATCAGTTTGGCTCTTTTTTCGTGCTGGCAGAATTACGGGCATTATGTACAGTTTTCGTTAAATTCAATCCCAAGCTTTCCCATGAGAATAGTGTGGCCAAGGGAAAAGGAAGATACAAGGTCACAGAGTATTGTTATAGGGATAGGATGTGCGAGCGTACTTGCGTCTTTCTGGCTGCCAGTCGTGTATCTCCTGTATAGATTAGCCGAATACCTGAATCCACTGCCTTTGCTGGCAAACTACATTCCGTTCGTCTTTGGATTCATGGAAGCTTACACGAATAACCTGTCATCCAGGATAGTTCTGGATGTTTTTTCAACAGAATTTACCGGCGTATATGCTGTCATGGTTGTTTTTTATATAGGCATAATCGTGGGGACCTATCTACATATTTTTCTGGCTCAGTTCGCTTACTTTGATCGAAAACTGTTCTGGCCGTTATCCAACAAGTTTTTTTCAAGTGCCGAATGGAGCCCCATCGTGAGCGAAAAAGAAGCCCTCTATGCAGATATTATATTTATGATATTCAGTATATTGCTGTTCGCAAGTGTTATTCTTATGATTTTCAATGGTCTGCTCGGAGGCATTGGCAATGTGATTACAGCATTTTCACGAGGATTCTGAAAAAAAGGAGAAAAAATGAGCGAAAATGAGATTGCTAAAAAAACCGATGCAAATATAAAAGAAGACCTCAAAAAGAGCGACAGAGCAACAAGTGCTCTCGTGGCGTCATTCCAGTACGAAGTTGAAAAGATATCGAATCTGATTTCAAAACTGGATGATGGCCTAAAAAATCTATATTCCGTTCTGGATATCCGTCTTGACAGCGACGACGTGAAAAAAGTCCTTGAATTGGAAGAGATACTCGATGAAAGTACACAATGGCTGGCGGATATTCGAAAGGACATTGACGGTACGTCTCAGAGCGTGAAGAATCTAAGTGAAGAGATTTCCGTTCTTAAAGAACAAAATAAAAAAAACAAGGAATCGATTGAATCCATGCGCGGATATATTATTAACGCAGCGCCCAGTGTATATGACGTTGTCGGATTGGTAGGCGCTGCGGCACTTGTAAGTACATCAATATTCATTTATTTAGATAAATGGAATATTATAAGGACATGGTATTATCCGATGGCGTTTGGGATTTTGATTGCAATAGCTGCCACGGCTACTATAATCAATCAACGAAAACAGAGAAGGCGGCTATTCGGAGGCAAATCATAGATTTCTATGTCATCATTCATATCATTTTTATCCTTTGAGAGTAAAAAAGGCAAAAATGCCTATACATATAATCGTGAAGAGGGAAAAGGAGATTACTTTGCAGCGCTTGTTTCTCCACTGATCCCTGATGAAAACGATGTCAGTATCAAAGCCAGAACGATAACCATAAAGAACGCACGCGATGCTCAGGTCATTATTACCGACGTCAATAACACCGAAAGTGCGGATGATGCATTCGACCGAATTCTTTTGTTTCTTGGTTCCAGATTTGATCCAGCGTGGGCGGGAAAGGACATTATAGCTCTTGATCCGCTTATAGAAAGGATTTTCATTCGACGAAAAAACGCTGAGCCACTGCAATACCCTGTACACGACACTACCGGAAAACCTGTACAGACGGCCGTTATGAAAAAAAACCCAATGCTGGTCGTTCGAAAAGGGTTGAGAACAGCATCGAGTGTGGATGGAAACAACGATAGATTGTATATTCCAATCCGAGCAAGCATGCCGAAGGATAAGAAAGACGCACTGGTAAATCGTTTGTATCGGCACAAAGCAGTGAAAATCTTCACGAAAAGAGGTGTGCTGAAAAAAATCGGTATAAACCCTGACATTGTGCTTTTAATTGATGCTGTTATGCCGCACCTTGTGTATGGATATCCGCCGCTATCGTCTTCAGATTGGGAAACGGAATATTCAAAAAATAAGGGGGCAGAAAGGATTTACGTGTGGCTTGAAGTCAATGATAGGAAATATTACAACAAGATCATTACACAGATATATGAAATCATAGACGATTTCTATGCCAGCGAATTGAAAGAACATACCGCGGAAGATATGTATCAGCTTGAGATTCAGCCAGCAGTATTCGTTACAAAGTCTGGCATTGGCGGAGAAATATGCAGTCTCATACCTTTTATCGGCAGTGGGTATGTATTTCCATCGGACGATAATTATGTAACGACAAACATGAAAAAAATCAGTAGTATGGACATTGAATTGAAAAATAATGAGGATATGTGAGGTGAGCATGCTCAGCAGCACACAAGATTACTTAAAATGGATAGACGAAAAAAAGAAAATCGGGATGTCCTGGTTAGTCAACAGTATAGAGACAAGCCGCAGAGTCGATAATAATATACCCGAGATGGCACTAGCCAGGGACATTGCCGCCAGGAATTCTCTTGGATGCGGGCTGGTTCGCAATCCATGTGAAAAAAACGATGTTCGGATGACGATATCCGAAGCGAAAAGACAGTTCATGAAACAGCTCGGTGAACGCCGCGATAACAATAAACGCATCAGTCTTGAGAATGTCGAAATAAAAGGGATCATGACGGATATCAGTGGTTTTATGATCATCGATAGATGCAGAAAGTGTGGAAAAGAGACAAAAGCAAAGAGAATATGCAGGTGCGGTGGTGAAACCACTGCAAGATTATCCGTTTCCGTGGGAATATCTGATAACACGGGAACGATGCCTGTAGTATGCGAAGACAGGATTGCAGAGATAATACTTGCTGCGCACCCGGCACAAATAGCCGCGAGAATAAGCAATATTCAGCGTGGATATCTATTCACATTCAAGCATCATCTAATAGGAGATAATGGAGATAACGAAAACGGATATCAGGTTAGAGCATCGGCAGGGCATGTCTCTCATCTCAGAAACCTTGTGAATCCAATATATGCAAAAGCGATGATGGGGCAGCCCGTAAGTGCCGCTGGGAATTTGTTCCAGAACAAGAATGGAAGAATTAATATGAAATTATTCTGGTTCGAAACATCCCCATATGAAGAAGAAACGGCAAACCTCCTTAAGCGGGCTGAAATACGGACGGGGGCAAAAAATCCAGTGGTTAAAAAAAGACTGGAATGCCTTAAGAAACTGTGAGGGAAAAAATGATAAAGAGTATCCGAAATTTGAAAAAAAATGTTAAGTACACAAGTAAGGACGAAAAGGATATTATTTTTTCTTCTTCAGAGAACGATATATGTGATGATTATGCAGGGGAGATTGATTTTGTTCCTGCACTGCTGGGCGAGATAAAGAGCTTTGCAGTAACGCCGTTTGGAACGTACGGACTTTGTGAAAAGAGATTGCTTCGTGGCGTTGTCCTGTTCGGAACGGTTTCTGCGCATGATGGAAATGGAAAAAATAAAAGAAGGTTCGTGCTTGATGATATGACGGGAAACGCCGTCGTTGAAACCGATGAGTCAATGCCAGCAGTTTCTTCAACGGTCCTGGTCGTTGGGACGCTGGAGCGGCGAAATGGCATAAATAATATAAACGCTAAGCATATAACCCCCGTTCCACTGAATAAAATAAAAACTGTCGGCGTATGGCACACTTTGAAGGCAATAGAATCAACCAATGCAGATATTAAATCCGCTTCAGATGCCACCGAATTATTGAAAACCCATTCTTTTTTAGCACTCATCCGCAGGTCGCAGTTGAGTTCATACCAAATTTCGCCGCGCCATGTGCTTTTCGCAGTAGACGCATTCACACGGGTATTGGAGGAATAACGTGCCGCAGCAAGAAGAAAATCATCAAACCGATTTTCATAAAATGAAACATATAATGGCGATAATGAAAGAAAAGTTCCCTGAGCGAGCAAGCTGGTTGAATACGAGCCTGAAGCGCCTGCCCGACGTTAAACCAATAAAGGATGATGAAACGTGGCTGGTAAAAGGCTTGCCTCCTGGAGATTCAAAGCAATGGTATCTGGTTAGAAATATCGGAGGCAGTTTGTTATGCCCGTGCTATTACCATGCTTTCGGCACGATGCGAAAGTTAAGGATGTGTACTCATACCGGCGCTGTTTTGCTCTACTCGTGTCTGACAACAAACAATATCCAGGAGATATTAAAAAGAATCGAATTTAGTGAAAAGGCACTAAATTTGGTTTACATACGGAGAAGAATTGCTAAAATCTTATCCGCGAAGTTCAGAGATTCGAGGTCGACGGCAAATCTCTTGCAATCCCTTAGCCTAGTGCCAGACGTGATAATGCAGGATGAAAGCACGTGGAAAGTCGCCGGTTTCAATGTGAGAATGATTGACGGAAAATATTTCTGCATAGGCACTGACGGGATTGATAAATTCCCGTGCCAGCATGTGTTTGCGGTAATGATATACAGGCGAGAAAAAAGGATGCTGGAAGAAGGCGGAGATGCGAGAAGGAGTACAATTGATTAAATGAAAGCAGGGTGATAAAAATCATGAGAATATTGACATTCGAAATTCTGGCGGTTTTTATAGCGTATATATCTGTCATGTATGCACTGAATAGAAGAGGCAAACTGTACAGATATAATATAAGAATGGTAGGCCCGTTTGTGTTCATCCATTCCAGCCATGGTATGAATCTGATTGAAAAACTGGCTCGACCCAGAAAGATTCTTAAATTTTTCTCGACGCATAGGAAACTATAAACGCATATCCCTATCTTGCGACTGAATTTTTAAGATAAAATTGATGTTCTTGGCTTTCATTCTTTTGTGTGTCTTTCCAAACAAAAGCCAAGAAATCAGTGACCATTACAATAACCATAGCAA